>DASVOW010000784.1:0-3695 GCA_036383155.1 Ktedonobacterales bacterium | reverse complement strand
ATGGGCAGCGCCGACCTCATGCCGCGCAATCTCGATCACCGCGTCGAGGTGCTCGTCCCCGTCGAAGACCCCGCCTTGCGTGCGCAGCTGCGCGACGTGGCCCTGCCCGCCTACCTGCGCGACACGGCAAATGCACGTCTCCTGCTCCCCGATGGATCATATGAGCGCATCACGCCGCCCGACGGTCAGGAGCCGTTCAATGTGCAGGCGTGGTTCGCCCAGGCCCAGCCCTCACAGAGCGGCGTCCATCCCATCTTGCGCCCCCTCACGACCGCATAGACTGCCCTGCTGAAAGCGCCTATATCCACGCGCCTTCCAATGCTCCGGCAAAACCGCGGATATGTCTGCCTGCACCGTAAGACAGATTGTGAATCGTCAGCCTCAATAGGCGACTTTGCCCCTCCCTAGTCCGCGCAGGCGGACTTTGTGGCGCGCAGTGCCCTGAGGCGCGGTTTTAACCGCCCGCCTTCTGGCGCGCCACAATAATTCACCAGCGTATCCCCCGTAAGCTGGTGAATTGACTGCTACCATACTGATATGTTAATGTAGCTCGGAATCAACACACTTCCGTCGCTTGTGTTCGCAGCCACGCACACACGTAACATCTCGCGGCGATGGCGCGATACCCAGGCTGATGTCTTGCTGGTGTCTTATTGGGTTTCTTTGTCGATTGAAATGGAGTAATTGGGTGTATGAGTGTGGATATTAAGCGCCTGACCGCACACCTCTCCCCTCAACAGCAAGCAGCAGTAAAAAAGGCCTATCGCGCCCGCGCGGAGAACTCGACGGCGGCCTTTATCTCCTGCTTCTTCCTTGGCGTCTTCGGTGCACATCGCTTCTACCTCAAGCAGTGGCGGCGAGGGGTCCTGCACCTGCTTCTGGCTGCCGCAATCGTGCTCGTCCTGGTAGGTGGCTTCCTGCTCAACCAGCCGGTCGCGACGGCCATTATCGCGGGCATCCTGTTGCTGCTCGCGCTGCTCTGGGTGATCGTCGATCTCGTGCGCATTGACGATGAGGTCGCGGGCCACAATATCAAGCTCGCCGAGATGCTGATCGCCCAGACGCTGCTCTCCGATCACGGGGTGGAACACCAGGCCGATGCCAAACTGGAAAGCCTGCTGCATGAGACTGCCGCTGAGGCCAACGCCGCTGCCAACTACGGGCGCATGCCAATGAATGACCATACCGACGCGCTGTCGGGGACGCTCTCGCCGAACGACACCGCCGCCTCCGCGCCCATTCCCGCCGTCGGTGCCGTCGCCGCGCAATACGTCGCGACCACCGTCACCCAGATCAGCGATGACCCCAACGCCACGCAGCATGGCAACCGGCAGTCGCCCGAGGCTGAGCAGCAGGCCGCGCCGCACGCCGAATCGAGTGTCGAGACCGACACGGTGAGCGACGTCCCCGCCGAAGCTGCGTTGTCGGCGGCCGCGCTCGCTCCTCTGGTAAGTGAAGTAGTCACGCATACCCACGAGGTATCGGGCTACAGCGTCACCGATGGCGTCGAGACGGTCACCACCGCCAGCATTCCTGAGCCTCCCCAGCCCGACTCTGCCGCACCCACAGCGATTGATGCCCAGCTACTGCCCACCAGCGAGGAGGCCAATGCCGCCACATGGCCCAACTACTCGTCGGTGCAGCCCGATGCATCGCCGGCGAGCGCCCGCTGGTTCGCGCCCGACGTGACAGACCGCAGCGCGATCGACGGCGATGTGAAGCCCGTCGCCGACATCGATCCCGTCGGCGTGTTGCCTCACCATGTTGCACTCGACGACTCGCTTGGTGCGCATGGCGCGACAAATACAGCAACAGGCGCAGGCCTTGGCGCCGCCGCCTTTGCCTCCGCCGCCGCACCGCTCTTCACAGAGGAATCGACATCGCCTTCTGCGACAGAGACGCCAGCCGAGCCGCCCACCGTCGCCGTGGCGCCTGACTCCGCCGTCGCCTCCCCCGCCGATGAAGGCCTGCTCTTCCTCGTGCCAGATGAGGCCCCCGCCGCGTCCCAGCCCATGGAGACACCCGCCGAAGCCTACATTCCGCCGCTCGTACCTGTCGTCTCCACTCCAGCGGTAGATACCGCGCCTGCGGAATCCACCGTCGCGCCTGAGCCTGCACCACAAGCAGCCCCATTCGAAGCAGCCGGAGCCGTGCCCGCCGCGTACGAGGCGGCTCTCGCGCCCGCGCCCATAGCCTATGAGCCGCCTCAGCCCGTAGAGCCACAAGCCATGCCAGAGCCGGAACCACAACCACAGCCGGAGCACCACACCCACTCAGGCGGCAAGACGCTGGCCGAGCTTGCCTCGTTCGCTGGCCTCGCCAGCCTCGCTAGTCTCGCCACCTCGGCTGCCGATGAGGCGGTCTCCCTCGCCCGCGCCCACCGCGAGTCGCTGTCCACCGCTGAGACACCTCCTGCCGCTGAGATGGCCCCCGCCGCGCCACAAACACCAGCTGAGCCAGCATACGCAGAGCCAGCATACGCAGAGCCAGCATACGCTGCATCGCCAGCCGAGCAATCCACCGCGCCACAGCCCGAGACGCTCGCGGAGCTCGCCATGCCGCCCGCGCCAGCCGAGGAAGCGACGCCCGAACCTGCTACGCTAGCGGTAGCCTCCGCGCCCGAAGCTGCATCCGCGTCAGCAGCAGCACCGGCAACCGAGGCTGCTCCCGAGCCAGCGGTCCCGGCCGAGCCGCAACCTGAAGCCGTCCCCGTGGCTGCAGTGGCTGCTGGGCTTGCAGCGGCGACCGATGCGGAGCTCCTGGCCCACCATAAGCTCAAGCGCATCCGTGTCGTGCGCCAGCTCAAAGTGGACGGCAAAGTCGTCGAAGAAACCTCCGCCGAGGAGTACGTTGACCCCGACACCGACCCCGAGCCGGTCAAAGCCCGCCTGCGCGAGCAACTGCGCCAGCAGGCCCAGACCCGCGCCAACACCCAGGGCGAGACGAACGGCTAAAATATCCTCGCCCATCCAATCGCACTGTTCGCAGCCATAAAGCGTATAGTCCGCTACACTTGACCAGTCACAGTACGCCTGTGACTGGTCAAGTCGTCGTCAAGCGGGCAGCGATGTCGTCTCCCACTCCCCGTCCTGCGCGTTCATGCACCACATGATACCGTTCGCTGAAACCTGGCAGGCGCCGGACGGCACTGGACCGAGCGCCAGCCATTTGGCCGCGCCTGGTGCCAAGCGGTACGCCAAAATCTGGTCAGGCGCTCCGCTGTCGGTCGGGCAGATGGCCAATAGAGAGCCATCGGATGCAAGTGCCAGTGGCGGGCATGGGGTTGTTGGCGTATACGTATCAGGCGGTTGACGGTCCTTGCCACAACGCCCAACGCATTGAGCGGTGTACGCGAGTGCAGGTACTTTTCGCCAGGTGTTGCCTGTATCCATACTGCACAGCATACTGGGTGGACTGGCGAAGCTTGGCTCCGTGCAGAACATCCATGCCTTCCGGCTGGCAAGCCACCTCCCAATGCTGGCTGGCCAGTTCGACGTGCTCACCAGTGTCCAGCTCACTCCGCCATCCAAGCTATGCCAGAACGCGCCATTGTAGGTCTCCGCGAACAGTTCGCCGTTTGTTGGGCCATACCAGAACTGAAAGCCAGGACCCTGAGACGCCAGACCGCCTGGGTGCAGCTCACGCCAAGTGTGCAGTCCATCGCTGCTCACGACGAACTCCCAGTGGTCCTGATT
>DASVOW010000783.1:0-4500 GCA_036383155.1 Ktedonobacterales bacterium | reverse complement strand
CAGCCGCCACCAGAGCAATTGGCGCCCCAGCACCTGCGCACGATAGACGAAGCGTATCGCCTGTTCGTTCAGTCCCTGCGCCTGCAGCACAATCGCGAGCTGCCGGTTGGCGCGAATCGCCGTCTCACACTCGATGATCCGCGTCGTGCGCGACTTCTTCTCGCCGTTGGGCATGTATGGCTCACGGGCGATCTGCTCATCGCCCAACATCTCCACGCCAGACCATGGGACAACGGTGACTATAGCGTCACCCCAGCGCACGTCAGCCAGCAGGGCAAAGCCATTCTTGCGGGTGCCCAGAATGATGCCAAAGAGATCCGTCTCCTGATCCATAGTCGCCCCCCGCATATCAGCCGGGGACAGATCAATGGGGAAGTCGCGTCGCCACTGGCGTATCCGCTGCCAATCGGCCTCCGGCACCCGTGTCCCTTGTAGCCGCATGCCCCGCAGTCGCGCCCCTTGCAACTGGATGTTCCACAGGTAGGTGCCGCGCAGGTCTGCGCGGCTGAGGTTTGCTTCCTGTGCCTGGGCGTCGTGTAGATCGACGCCTAGCAGGCTCGTCTCAGTCAGATCGGCATGCTCCAGATGCGCATGCACCAGCGTCGCGCCTTCGAGATACGCGCGCTGCAGTGATGCACGCTCCAAGTGCGTCTCTACCAGCGCCGCCCCCTCTAGATGCGCCCCGTCGAGCTCGGCGCGTCCCATGTGCGCACCGACGAGGATTGCGTTTTCCAGGTGTGTGTTGCGCAGATTCGCTCGATCGAGACGCACGGTAGCCATATCCCGTTGCTCATCCGCCGCCATCAGCCATTCGTCAAGCGTCAGGCTACCACGCATGCGCATCAGTGGTAGCCCGCTCAAGTCACTCCTGCGCAGATCCGCCCCGCGCAGATCGAGGCCGAGAGGCTCCTCATCGCTTTCCTCGTGACTCCTCTCATGGCTCTCCAGCGCTGGCATAAGTGTCAGCAACCACTCCACGTCGGCGCGCATCAGGACGCTATCTTTGAATGGGAAGATTCCCTGCCGCCAATCTGGCTGTATCTTCAGGCGTTCCATCAGGAATAGCTGCCGGTCCTCGCTGATCTCCGGATGCATGCGCCATGGCTGGCCACGCGCGCGCCAGTAATTGCGCCAACCCTCAGCATCGTCCTTCTCGGGCAACCTCTTGCTGTCAAGTCTGCGGTCGAGCACTTCCATCGCGCGCCCCATTTGCCCTGTTCGACATCTGCTGTCTCCGCCGTGCACGATACCGACTGCTGTTGCATGCACTGGGCCAAGGTGTAGACGCTGGAATCGCCCCTAGAATGTCGGCAGATACCGCTCCAACTCCCAGGCGTGTACCTGCCTGCGGTACTCCGTCCACTCCTGTGTCTTGGCCTCGATGAACCAGGTCGCGATCTGCTGGCCGAGCGCCTCCATCACTACATCATCGCCTTCCAGCGCGCTCAGCGCCTCGCCTAGCGTTGCCGGCAACAGACCTATTCCCCGTCGCAACCGCGATTGTTCATCCAGCGTGTAGAGCCCTTCCTCGACCGGTGGCGCGAGTGGCAACTCACGCACGATGCCATCCATTCCCGCACGCAGCATCACGGCGAAGGCGAGATAGGGATTACAGCTTGGATCAGGGCTGCGTAGCTCAACTCGCATGCCTCCACCGGCCATCCCTGGCTCAGCGCGGGGAACGCGAATCAGCGCCTCACGATTGATACGTCCCCAGCTTACCATGACCGGCGCCTCGAAGCCCGCCACCAGCCGCTTATACGAGTTGACGAGCGGCGACACGATGGCGGACATACCTGGTGCATGGGCGATCTGGCCGGCGATGAAGTGGCGCCCCAGCGCCGAGAGACCATAGCGGCTGTCGGCAGGATCGGCGAACGCATTCGCACCGTCGCTCAGGCGTACGAGCTGCTGATGTGTATGCATGCCAGAGCCGTTGATGCCATAGAACGGTTTGGGCAGGAATGTCGCCCATAAGCCATGCTGCTGCGCGATAGCCTTGATGACGTAGCGCGCCGTCATGACGGAATCGGCAATGTGCAGGGCATCACCCGGCACGAAGTCGATCTCATGCTGACCAGCGGCGACTTCGTGATGGCTGGCCTCGATCTGGATGCCCATGCGCCCAAGCTCGGAGACAATCTCACGGCGCACATCCGAAGCGAGATCGGTGGAGAGGTCGAAGTAGCCACCGCGGTCGTGAGGCAGGGGATCGCGCGCTATACCATCGCGCTCACGCAGCAGGAAAAACTCCACCTCCGGTGAGACATCGAAGCGATAGCCAAGCGATTCGGCCTCCTCCAGCGCCGCGATCAGCACAGCGCGTGGATCGCCATCGAAGCGTTCACCCGTCGGCGTGAGCACATCGCAGATTAACCGGGCAACCACGCCTCCCACTTGATGGCCATTCTGATCCAGCGTGGCATGCCAGGGTATCTCGGCATACGTCGCAAGATCAGGCCGCAGATACATAGCGGCTTCCGCGACGCGGGCGAAGCCTTCCATCGCCGATCCGTCGAACCACTTGCCGCGGGCCAGGCAGCTGGGGAGCTGCTCCACCGAAATCGTCACACACTTTGCCATGCCGACGACATCGGTAAATTCGAGATTGATGAAGCGCACGCCACGCGCTGCCACGTGCTCCAGGAGCATTGCGGCGTCCTGACGCTGGCTCACGCCTGTCGGGCTGATTGGCTGCTCATGCTGCTCGCCATGTCTCCGCTCGCTCATATGGCACCTCTCAGATCACCGCTGACGCCGTGCGCGCCGCTCTTCAGCCGCCTGCCACCGTGCTCGCTCCTCATCGCTCGTGAGTATCAGCGGCGGCACCGGCGTCGGATGATTCATATCATCAATGGCGACATAGACAAGGTAGCTTGTGCCGACATGCCGCTTGATCCCTGCGCGCAGATCCTCGGCATCGATCTGCGCCTCCACCTCCATCGACGTGCGCCCCACGTATGTGAGACATGCCGTCACGGTCAGCAGATCGCCGATATATACCGGCTGTTTGAAGGTCATCGAGTCCATTGCGACCGTCACGCAGCGGCAGCGCGAGTGGCGTACGGCTACGGCCCCACCGGTCTCGTCTACCAGCCGCAGGATCGCGCCGCCGTGGACGTTGCCCCAGACGTTGGCATCTGGCGGCTGCATCGTGCGCGCCATGACTGTGCGCGACTCCTCGACTGTCTTGCCGCTCTGTTCACCGTGCGCCTTCTGGACGTGCGGTATCGCCCCTTGGCTTGCCGTAGCCTGCGCTGCATCGCGCTCGCTCGTCGTTTCGCTCCGCCGTGTCGTGCTCATATGCCACTCTTGTCCCGTCTATCGTGCAGATCTCCCTGCGATGATAGCACGCGCGAGGCATGCTGCGCCTGCACAGTTTCTATCACGGTTGCCAGGTATCGCCTCGCACCAACGACGTTGCTTTCACCCTGCGTATGGCGAGACGTGAAGAACGTGCGTATCTACAGATCGCAACGCCGTTTGCGTGTATACTGCCTGCTGCGAGGATGCGGCGCGATTCCGCTCGTAAGCCACATACACGTTTAACCAGGAGATAGACATTCTCATGCAACAGGATGAGAGCCTGTTTCTCAGCCGTATCGTCGATGCGATTGCTACTGTTCCCGGCATCACGGCTATTGTCCTCGGCGGGTCACGTGCCAGCGGCACGCATACGCCCAAGTCCGACTATGATATCGGGCTGTATTATGACGGGGGCGCTCCATTTGACCTCGCGACGCTGCGGCAGGTCGTCAGGAACCTCGACGATCAGCGGCGTAGTGACGCAGTAACGCCCATTGGCGGTTGGGGAGCCTGGATCAATGGCGGTGGCTGGCTGACAGTGGAGGGACAGGCGGTCGATCTGATCTATCGCGATGAGACGCGGGTCGCGCACATCGTCGACGAGGTGACACGGGGACACTTTGAGAGTTTTTATCATTGGGGGCATCCACACGCTTTCATTAGCACGATATACGCTGCCGAGATCGCGCTCTGCCGCCCACTGCGGGATCCGAATGGGCACATCGCCGCCCTGAAAGGACGCCTGCAACCCTATCCGCCGCGCCTGCGTCAGCGCATGGCGACTGATTTTCTCTATGAGGCTGAGTTCTTCTATAGCGTTGGACAGCATGGATTGCCGCGCGGAGATAGCAACTATACGGCCGGGTGTTGTTTTCGGGCGATCACCTGCCTGGCGCAGTCACTGTGCGCGCTGAACGAGCGGTGGGTGATGAATGAGAAAGGCTTAGTTGCTCTTGCCGCTCATCTCCCACTGAGCATCGATGACTTCGAGCGGCATGTCGCCACGATCTATGCGAGGCTGCCACAAGGGACGGATGGCCCAGCAGCCGCACTTACCATGCTCAGCGACGTGATCGCTCAGGGCCGGACTCTCGTGGAGACACATCTGCCGGACTGAGCGGCGTCGGGCAGCCTCATCGTGTCTCTGCGCGATATGTTCCGCGTTGTGCCAGGTGCGAAAGAATAGTGGAGAGG
>DASVOW010000782.1:0-4377 GCA_036383155.1 Ktedonobacterales bacterium | reverse complement strand
AGTTGGTCTTTCGTGCCGAAGTAGTAGTGCACCATTGCGTGGTTTACGCCGACTTCGGCTGCGACGTCGCGCATGCTGAGGCGGGCGTAGCCGTGGCGAACGAGCAGCTTGTAGGCCGCTGCGAGCAACCTAGCACGTATGTCAGGTGGTTGCGAATTCTCCGACAATGAGGTCATGAGTGCGCCTGTCTATTAACCAATGGTCTAACCAATGGTCTAACCATTGGTTAATAGTGTAGATGACAACATGGGGCGCTGTCAAGAGGGGATCTGGAGGCGCACGGCGAGGACGTTGGCGTGTTTGGCTGTGAGAGGCGGCGCAGGTGCAGTTGGGCGGGCTCGAGTGCGGAAAATACCCTCGTTGTCCGGCTTGTAATCGCTTTGTGATATCCGCGTGGGCCGCTGTGAAGGGGATGCGATATGTGGCGCGTAGCGTGAGCCTGCATGCGCTGGCAAGGACGGCAACGCGACGGGGGACTTGGCCAGCGGATTCGAGGTTTTCATGAGACTGGCCCAGGGGAGCACGGCGCATATGATGTGAGAGGCGTAGCGAACCGAGAGAGGGATGGGAGGAATACGAGATGTCCATTACTATTGAACCGGGGCAGCACCATGACTCGGCCGGCCGGGCTCGACCACAGATGCCCTTGACAGGTTTGCGATTGGCACTTGTGCTGGCCGGCTTTGCTGTGGGTATCGCGAGCGCGATCTCTGTCAATAATCGCTACGACGACGGGTGGCTGGCGTTCTTCGTGTTTGCCATGGTGGTGTATACGCTTGGGTGGGGTGTGGCGGAGGTCGTCACCCGAACACATCGCATGAAGCGCGCGCTCTACTTCGTGCTCGAGCCTGTTGCCAGCGTGGCGGTGCTGTATGGGGCCTATGCGCTGTGGGGACGGATGTGGCTGGCGGTGATCCTTGGCTTCGTCGTGGGCGGGATGCTGCATAGCGCAATCACGTGGCTGGCCATGCCGAGGATCGCAGCCGAGGAGGCGCAGGCGGAGAAGTGGGATCCCCACGCGGACAGAGAGGGCACGCCTGCATCCAGTGATGTTGCTCGCAAGTGGGCGCATGGGCTTGCGAGCCATCCGATACGCAGCATAGCGGTGGGGATGGTAACTGACCGGTATTATACGGCGATCAAGGCGCAGAACTATGCGGAGGCGTATGGCTATCTGGCGCCGGAAGCGCGGGCAACGGCCAGCGAGGAGGCGTTCAGCGAGCGGGCGCATGCTCAAGACAGCGCGCTCGGTCGAGTGGAAGAGTTCTCCAATCCACCGGTGTCGGTCGAGGATCCGGTGTCTGTTGACGTGTTCGTCACGCGCACTGGAGGCAGCTATACCGTGCATCTCCAGTTGCATCAGATTGGCGATGCCTGGCGCATAGCGGCGTTCGATGGCATCTAGCACGCGCGCCACGCTGGCGGGAAGGAAGCAGGCAATGAAACGCCGGTATGCCGATGCACAGGTGGTCCCGTATCCGAAGTTCCGGCGGTGGATGGCGGCCGGCTATCGGTCTGTCCACCACAAGCCCTATATCCATGGCTTGTTCGAGGTCGACGTGACTGGGCCGCGCGCGGCTCTGCGCGAGCACCAAGAGAAGACGGGGGAGTCCCTGTCGTTCACGGCGTTCCTCATTGCGTGTGTGGCGAAAGCCGTTGACGAGCACAAAGCGGTGCAGGCGTATCGTCAAGGCGGGAAGCAGCTCGTCCTGTTCGATGACGTGGATGTCTATACCCTGGTTGAGCATGACGTAGCCGGCGAGAAATACATCATGCCCCACGTCATCCGCGCGGCGAATCGCAAGACCGTGGACGAGCTGCATCACGAGGTCCGGGCGGCTCAGGGGGCGGACATGGCAAACATCCTGAAACGGTTCCGGTTATTGCTCTTGCCAACCGCACTCTTTAGGCCCTTCCTCTGGGCCTTCGTCTGGATCGGGAGACGGCGTCCACGGCTGTGGAAGAACATCTCGGGGACGGTGGGCATCACGGCTATAGGCATGTTCGGGGAAGGAGCAGGCTGGGGCATTCCTCCGGCTACCCCGACAACGCTTATGGTGACGGTGGGGGGCATTGGTGAGAAGCAGGTGATGGTGGACGGGCAGGTCACCGTACGGGAGTATCTGAGCCTGACGATCAGCGTGGATCATGAGATCGTCGATGGGGCACCTGCCGCACGCTTCACCCGACGATTGAAAGAGTTGATCGAAGGTGGGTACGGCCTGGGCGACGCCGCAGCCATAGTCGAGCCGGAGCAGGCGGGAGCGGACGGTGTGTCAGAGCAGAAGGTGGCTGCCGCGCAGGGGTAATGCGCTACTGTGAGAGCAGAACGGAAGAGCCTTCCTGGTACTTCCCATTCCTTCCCAGACGCATCCCATGCTGCTGATGGAGCGCCACGACGAGCCGTGCTTTGTGTGAAGGAGGTAGACCAATGCATCCAATTAATCCAGTGGTCAGAACACAGTCTGGCGAGGTGCATGGCAGTGTCGCGGATGGCGTGTGCAGCTTTAAGGGCGTTCCGTACGCTGCGCCCCCGTTTGGTGCCAACCGGCTGCGACCGCCACAGCCGGTTGCGCCCTGGAGCGGCGTGCGCGACGCGCTCGCCTTTGGCCCGATGCCACCGCAGCCGCCGCTGCCCCCGCAAATAGCCGCGCTACTTCCACTAGGGCTTACCAGGGGTGAGGACTGCCTGACGCTCGATATCTGGTCTTCTGAGCTGGGGGCTGCCGGCCGACCAGTGATGGTCTGGATTTCTGGCGGCTTCTTTGAATACGGCGGAACGGCCTGGTACGACGGCAGCCGCTTCGCTCGCGACGGTGTCGTCTGTGTGACCATCAATTATCGGGTCGGCGCCGATGGTTTCCTCTACCTGGGCGAGGAAGATGGAAACGCCAACCGCGGCTTGCTCGATCAGATCGCCGCCCTCAAATGGGTGCAGGAGAATATCGCCGCGTTCGGCGGTGATCCGGGCAATGTCACCATTTTTGGCGAGTCGGCGGGAGGGATGAGCGTTGGCACGCTGTTGTCCATGCCACGTGCCGAGGGACTGTTCCGGCGGGCCATTGTCGAGAGCGGTACGGCGCATCATGTGACCAGCGCCGCGACCGCGCAGCGGATTGGCCAGTACCTTGCCGAGAAACTGGGCGTTCCCGCAACTCGCGAGGCGATCGCGGCAGTGCCCCTCGATCGCCTGCTTGCGGTCCAGCCGGAGCTGAAGGGCGAGGTGGACGCCACGCACGATCCGGAGCGCTGGGGGGAGGTGGCGGCCAACTTGCTGCCCTGGGAGCCGGTGATCGACGGGGAGGTCCTTCCCGCGCGTCCGATTGATCGCATTGTTGCCGGAGCCAGCGCGGGAGTCGATGTGGTGGCCGGCTCGAACACCGACGAAATGAATGTGTCGCTGGTGCCCACTGGCATGATCGACCAGATCAGCGACGAGATGCTGGTTGGGGCTATGGCGGGCTACGGGCTGCCGGTCGGGGCGGCGCTGGCGACCTATCGCGCGGCACATCCGGATGAGAGTACTGGCGAATTGTTCGCGGCGCTCTGGACCGACTGGTATTGGCGCATCCCCGCTCTGCGCGTGGCCGAAGCCCACGCAAAGAACGGCCCGGCCACTTACATGTACGAGTTCGCCTGGCGCTCGCCGCAGTTCAACGGGCGCCTTGGCGCGTGCCATGGGCTTGAGGTTCCCTTCGTCTTCGACACACTGAGCAACGGGGCTGACCCGCTGGTGGGGGCGAACCCGCCTCATCAGCTCGCCGACACCATGCATGCCGCATGGGTGGCGTTTGCCAGCAAAGGAGACCCTGGTTGGCCGAAGTACGATCTAGCGCGGCGGGCAACCATGCGCTTCGACACCGCGTCCGCGGTTGTGGACGATCCGCTATCTGCGGAGCGGGTACTATGGGAAGGGCTGCGGTAGCGGCAGCTATCGCGGGCTAGCCGGGTAAGGGCGCTATCACGTGCCGCAGCCGGTAGCGGCTCAGGAGCAGAGCAGGTGTAGTGGCGCTGCCTCACTGGGGGCAAGCGCGAATGGGGGAGGGTACGCGACCCTCCCCCATTCTTTGCTCTCGCTATTCGCTATGCAGCGTGCTGCTCACTCAGGGCGGATGAGGCACCGTTCCTACGTCTCCGCGCGCACATGGAGCGGATCACGCGGCAGTGGACGGGTCAAGCTGAATGCGCACCATCACCTGATGCTGAGCCACCAGCCGAACCGCTTCGGGGTCCGGTTGCCCGTCTTTATCGAGCGGGACGTGATAGCTCCGGGCCAGCATGGGATGCCCTCGCAGATGGGCGAGGAGCTGTGCGGTAACGGCGGGCGTGTCGCTGATGACTTCCGCCGTCCCAGTGCGCCGGACGCGCTTGATCTCC
>DASVOW010000781.1:0-2906 GCA_036383155.1 Ktedonobacterales bacterium | reverse complement strand
GAGCAGCCCCTCGTTTGCTGCGAGATCTACCAGGGCGCGGCGCCGCTCGTCTGGAAGGCTGATGCCGGTGGGGTTGTTGAAGGTGGGGATGGTGTACAGCAGGCGCGGGGGGCGCCCTTCGCGGCGCAATCTAGCGATGATCTCTGCGAGCACGTCGATGCGCAACCCCTGGTCGTCGGTGGGGGCGGGCATGAGATCAACCGGATGGTCGCGCAGGATGCTGAGCGCGAGGTGGTACGCGGGCGACTCGGCGAGCACGACATCGCCTGGACGGGTGCAGAGGGTGCAGATCTGGTCCAGGGTGATGGAGATGCCACCGGTCAACATCAACTCGTCGAGTTGGGGAGCACGGGCTTCCGTCCGCCCGATGCGCTCGACCAGCCAGCGCAAGAGTACGCCTGCGCCCTGGGGCGCGCCGTAGCTGAGCGCGTCCGCGCCGAAGGTTTCCATTGCCTGCATGGCGGCCTGGCGAATCTGTGCTACGGGCAGCAGGTCGAAGTCGGGCTGGCCCCACTTCAATTCGAGGACACCGGGGCGGAAGGATACCTGTCGATTCGGGAGTTCGATCATGAGCAAGTTGTTCCTGTGTTTTTCACGGTATTTAGGGTGGATGTTGAAGATATGATAGCATGGCCTGGGAAATGGAGCAGGCACAATGGGAGCACCAGGGCGGGCAATGGACATCTCGCCTGAAGTTGGCTGCTGCCACAATGTCCCCTAGGGGCTGGGAAAAGGCTACGTTGACTGGGGTGCCGATACGTCACAAACCCTGCGTGGATGAGAGCGATAATTTGTGGTGGAGGGTGCATCGCGTGCTACACTTCATAGATAGAGATGCTGTGTTCTTTGCTTGAAGGTGAGGCGCACGGCAGGCAGGGCAAGACGTGAATCGAGACATACATATAGAGACCTACTATGACAGCACAACCACCGTCATCATCACATCAATCTCGGTCGGAGCCGAACGCTGAGCGGGGCGCGCCGAGTGATGCGCAGCAGCGGGCTGAGCAGCCGAAGCGGCAGCAGCCACATGAGCAGTCGCGCTGGCCATGGCAACGACGCAAGTGGCCGACTGTCGTCGAGCAGCAGATTGAGGAGGCTCAGGCGCGCGGCGACTTCGATAACTTGCGAGGGATGGGGCAGCCACTGCGCCTGGATAAGAACATCTTTGCCGGCGACAAAGCGCTGGCCTACAGCTTGCTGAAGAATAGTGATCTGGCACCCCCTGAGATCGAGCGGGGTAAGGAGATCGATGCGGAACTGGAGCGAGCGGATACGTTGCTTGCGTCGTTGCGGCGCCAACGTGACAATCTACGCTTGAAGCGAGGTAGCGCTTTCGCCAGCGAACGGCGAGCGTATAATGTGCTGCGCGATAAGACCGAGGCGCGCTACACCGAGGCGCTGCGTGGGATCAACAGCAAGATTTTGAGCCTGAATATCATAGCGCCTGCGGCACTTCATCGCCGCCTGATCGATATAGATGCGCGGCTGCGCACTTTCGCCGAGGAGTTTCCACGGCTGGCGGGGTAGCCTGCCGGATACGATAGCGATAACGAGAGTACACCGAAGGTCGAGGATACGTGTTGCTTATGCTACGCCGCACTCCTGGAGAGCACCCTGGCTTGTTCACCGACATGTATCACCCCGATGCCGCGTATGTGAGCTGGGTGACGGGTCGCAATGGGATCACAACCTTTGACCTTTATGTACGGGCCGCTCCCTTCGGTGGGGCGTACTTGCTGCTTGCCGGACTGGAGGCCGCACTCAAGTTCGTCCAGTCGTTTGGCTATACGTCTGAGGAGATCGACTTTCTCGCGCATATCCGCGACTATGATGCAGCCTTCCTCGACGAACTGGCGAATTTGCGCTTCACTGGCGAGATACTGGCGATGCCGGAGGGGGCTATCGCGTTTCCCAATGAGCCTCTGTTGCGGGTAACGGCGCCGTTCCGCGAGGCGATACTGATGGAGTCGGGGCTGCTGCAGGCGATCAATCTCGCCACGCTGATTGCCACGAAGGCGTCGCGTGTCGTCTGGGCGGCACAGCAGCGGCGCGTGTCTGAATTTGCGTTTCGGCGGGCGCAGAATCCGATGGTGGTGGCGCGATCATCGTATATCGGAGGTACGTCGAGCACGTCGCTGCTGGCAGCGGCCTTTGAATATCGCTTGCTGGCGACGGGTACGGTCCCCCATGCACTGATCCAGCTCTACCCGTCGGAGGAGGAGGCGTTTACGGCTGTGGCCGAGTCGTTCAATCGCTATACGCTGCTGCTGGACACGTATGATCCACGGAAGGCGATCCATACCGCAATCGCAGTAGCACGCCGGGCGAGCGAGCGTCTAGGCCATACGCTGGCGGCAGTGCGCCTGGACAGCGGCGACATCGTCGGCGATAGTCGCTATATCCGGGAGCGATTGCGCGAGGCAGGCATGGAGTCGGTGCGTATCCTGGCCAGCGGCGACCTCGACGAGTTTGCGATCGCCGATTTGCTGGCGGCGGGGGCGGAGATCGATTCGTTTGGCGTGGGGACGGCGTTGGGGACGGGCGCAGGTAACTTGGAGCATGGTGTTGCGGGGGGAGCGCTTGGCGGCGTGTATAAGTAGGTTTGGTACATGGAGCCGGATGGCAGCGGACACGCCAAGGTGAAGGTGGCCGGCGAGAAGACGACGTGGCCGGGTCTCAAGGAGGTGTATCGCCATCCAGAGTGGAAAGAGGATGTGGTCCAACTGGCTCAGGAGCCGCCACCAGCAGGATATACACGGCTACTGCGGCCTGTGATGCGGCAGGGGCGGATCATTCCGGGCAGCTTGCCGCCACTCTCTGAGGTGTGGGAGCTGGCGCAGGCAAATCTGCATGCGCTGCCGGAGCGTTACCGGGCACTCAAGGTGGCGGAACCCTATCCGGTG
>DASVOW010000780.1:0-3772 GCA_036383155.1 Ktedonobacterales bacterium | reverse complement strand
GTTATCACGAAGAATAGAAGAAACCTACAAAACGAGATTTGGAAGTTGTTATGAAACCGCTAGTCGCTATCGTTGGCCGGCCGAACGTCGGCAAATCAACCCTGTTCAACCGGCTGGTCGAGCAGCGCCTCGCCATCGTCGAAGACGTGCCCGGCACCACGCGCGACCGGCTCTATGCCGACGCCGAATGGAATGGCCGCACCTTCACCCTCGTCGACACGGGTGGATTAGAGCTTGGCGGTGACGGCGACTTCAGCCGCCAGATCACGGCACAGGCGCAGCTTGCCATCGAAGAGGCCGACGTCATCGTTTTCATGGTTGACGTGCGCTCCGGCATCACTGCTTCCGACCGCGAGGTGGCTGAGCTACTGCGCCGCTCGAAGAAACCCGTTGTGCTTGGCGCCAACAAAGCCGACAATGCCCAGCAGCGCCAGGAGGCCGTCGAGTTCTACGAGCTGGGCCTGGGTGAGCCGATTACCCTCTCCTCCATCTCCGGTACGGGGAGCGGCGACCTCCTCGACGTCATCACCGAGTTGCTGCCGCCAGCAGATGGCGACGAAGAAGTCGACACGTCGCCGGGCATTCCGCGTATCGCTATCGTCGGGCGCCCCAATACCGGCAAGTCGTCGCTCGTCAACGCCATTGTTGGTCAGGAGCGCGTCATCGTCAGCGACATTCCAGGCACCACCCGCGACACGATCGACACCGAGGTGGAGCACAATGGCCGCCCTGTCATCCTGCTCGACACGGCTGGCATCCGCCGGCGCGGACGTGTCGGCCCCGGCGTCGAGAAATATAGTGTGCTGCGCTCGCATCGCGCGATCGACCGCGCCGATGTCGCCGTGCTGATGATCGACGGCCTCGAAGGCATCACCGCTCAGGATGCCCACATCGCGGGCTACGTCCAGGAGGCCGCGAAGGGCATCGTCATCGTCGTCAATAAGTGGGATCTCGTGCGTGAGCGCCGCCGTGCCGCCGAGGAGCTGGCCGACCCTGACCGCGTCGTATCTCTCGTTCCCGGCGAGACACAGGCGCCGCGAGACCCCGCTGAGCTGGAAGCGCTCGACGCCAAGGCCTACACACGTCAGATCCGCGCGACACTCAAGTTCCTGCCCTATGCGCCGATCATCTTCGCCGCCGCCAAGACGAAGTATCACGTCGGCACGATCCTCGATCAAGCGCTCCGCATCTACGACACCAGGCAGCTCCGCGTGCCCACGCACCAGCTCAACGAGGTCGTGCGCGATGCCTTCCAGCGCCACCATCCATCCGTGGACCAGGGCCGCATGCTGAAGATCTACTACGTCACTCAGGCCGACGTAAACCCGCCGACCTTCGTTTTCTTCGTCAACGACCCGACGCTGCTGCACTTCTCCTACGAGCGCTATCTGGAGAACCGTCTGCGCGAGGTGTTCGGTTTCGAGGGCACAGCCATTCGCCTGCAATTCCGCGCCCGATCGAAGGATGACGACGAGGAGGGCCAGCGCCGCCACCGCCCGACCCGTCGCGAGCGCACCGGTCGCCGCTAATCTAGAGCGGCGTCAGTCACAGCACAGCCTCGATGCGCTGTCGCAATAGACCCTTCACCACCAGCAGCACGGTAAACGACACCGCCAGTAGGATCACCGCCAGTGTCACGGCGATCCGCAGGTCAATCTCGAATCCGATGTAGATCGCCAGCGGCATCGTCTGCGTTCGCCCAGGGAAGTTGCCGGCGAAGATAATCGTCGCGCCAAACTCGCCGAGCGCCCGCGCCCAGGTCATCACCGCTCCCCCAAAGAGGGCGGGCAGCGTCAACGGCAGCGTCACGAAGCGGAAGGTCTGCTGGGAGCTTGCTCCGTCCAGTGCCGCCGCTTCTTCCAGGTCGCGATGCAGATTCGAGAATGCGCCCAGCGCCGTCTTAACATAGAACGGCGCCGCCACGAATGTCTGCGCCAGCACCACTGCTGTCTGTGTGAAGGCGATCTCGATTCCGCCGATCTCCAGATACTGCCCGAGCAGCCCACGCCGCCCAAATGTGACGAGCAGCGCGATTCCTGCCACCGCCGGTGGCAGCACCATCGGCAGATCGATGAGCGTATCCACCACCGTCCGCCCGGCGAATCGCCGCCGCGCCAGCAGATAGGCCAGCGGCGTCCCAAAGAGCACCGTGATGGCCACCGTCACCAGCGTCGTCGTGAGGCTCAACGAGATCGCCTGCCCCACCTCCTGCTCGCCCAGGCCCGCCACCACATCCGCCGGCGACACGCGCAGCACCAGCGCCAGCAATGGCAGCGCGAAGAACACGATGAGCGGCAGGCTCACCAGCGGCAGCAGTGAGATCCGCCGGCGCCGCCGCGTGACCGGCTTTCTCGCCGTTTCCACCGTGTCGACTTGCTGAAGCGTGGTGCTGCCCGACTTCACGCGACCTTCACCTTCCTCTGAGTGACGCTCCGTCGCGTCCTGGCTCTGTATATCTGCGCTCATCCCGCGCTTGCCTCGACAAAGCCGTACTTCTTCAGCACAGACTGTCCCTCAGCGGATAGCACATACGCAACAAACTGCTGTGCTGTGCCGGCATTGTGTGAGACTTTGAGCGCAGCGATAGGGTAAACCGCGATCGTATTTAGCGCGTCTGGGATCCCCAGGCTGCCAACCTCGTCGCCATGCGTCGAGACATCGGACGTGTAGACGATGCCCGCGTCCGCCTCGCCAAGCTGCACCTTGCTAAAGACGCTTTTGACGTTATCCTCATACGAGGCGACATTCTTCAGCACGTTCGCCTTATACGTCGCGCCAAAAGCCGGATCCGCGCTGGCCTTATCGAGGAACGCCAGCGCATACTGCCCAACCGGCACCGATTTGTCCGCCAGCACGATCTTGATGCCTGGTTTTCCCAGATCTTGCAGCGTCTGGATATGCGCCGGATTATCCTTTGGCACGATCACGATCAAGCGGTTGCGCACGAATGTTTTCTGTGTCCCATCCGCTATCACCCCGGCCTTGATTGCCGCATCCATATAGCTTGTATTTGCCGAGGCAAAGACATCCGCCGTAGCGCCTTGTGCCAGCTGCTGTTCGAGTTGCTGCGAGCCGGCAAAGTTGAATGCTGCCGTCACGTTCGCGTGGGCATGCTTGAAGTTCGCGCCGATCTCCTTGAACGCATCGGTCAATGAAGCAGCGGCATAGACCGTCAGCGTCGTCTGCTGCGACGTCGTCGAGCTACTCCCCGCTTGCCCGGCGCACGCGCCTAGAAGGGAAATTGCCAGAGCCAGAAGCGTGAAGATTGCCAGTCGAGCCGTGCGTTGCATGTGTTGCCAACCCTTCTACCTTCGTCTTCACAGTCATCAGCGTGCGCCGAGCGTCGCCGCGCAGGTGTCCAGCCAGCCAAGAATCGCCTCGATCTGGCTCCGCCGAAACTGCACCACGAGCCAGTTGTACGGCCGCTCTGTTTCCATTGCCCCTGTCTGCACGCCCAGATCGTCCAGCCATTCATGACACGCGACACGCTGCCGGGCGATCAGTGCCGCAGCCTCCTGTGGGCTCGCCTCCAGCGCGAAGAAGAGCTTGGCGAGAAACTCAAGCCGGAAGTCGCGACCATGCGCCACCGGCGTGGTCACCCATGCCTCGAACGCCGCTTGCCCGCGTGGGGTCAGCCGCAAGACGCGCTTTGGCGGGCGCATCCCTTGTGGCTCGGTCGTCCCCGCGATATAGTCATCCTCTTCGAGCCGCGCCAACAGCGCATAGAGATGGCTCTGCTTCAGATGCCAGACGAGGCCGAGCGCCTCCGCCT
>DASVOW010000779.1:0-3198 GCA_036383155.1 Ktedonobacterales bacterium | reverse complement strand
TAGTAGCGAGCTCGATAGGTACACTGTCGTCGCGACGGATACCGGCTTCGCCAAGAAGGCGCGCAACTTCGCCGAATTGCTGGATGCGCCGCTCGCCATCGTGGAGAAGCGCCGCCTGGGCAACGACGGGCGCATGGAGAGCCTGGGGCTGATCGGCGAGATCGCCGGACGCGACGCGCTGATTGTGGACGACGAGATCGACACGGCGGGTACGCTGGTGCAGGCGGTGCGGCTGGTGAAGGAGCGGGGCGCGCGCGATGTTTACGCCTGCGCGGTACATGGTGTGCTCTCCGGCCCTGCAATCGAGCGGCTGAGCGGCTCCGGTTTGCGCGAGCTAATCCTAGCCGACACGATCCCGCTGCCGGAGGAGAAGCGCCTGCCTTTCATCACGGTGCTCTCCGTCGCGGAGCTATTCGCCGGCGCCATCACGCGCATCCACGAAAGTCGCTCGGTAGCAGAGCTGTTCTAGAGTAGGGCGCGTTGCAGTTCCACAGACATGCCAGCCACACTGCAAGGATTCCTACACGCTGGCATCCCTGCAACGCAATCTGCTCGTTCATGACACGTGGCATATCATGAACGAGCAGGCGAGAAAAGCAGAGGGGGTTATGCCGTAGCGCCCGACTTGATCGATGGATCGAACCTGAATGGGTCGACGATCTGCTGGTTGTCCACCTGGTGGAACGGGGCGGTGAATGTGAACGTGAACGATAACGGTTGGGGAGCCACTTTGGGGAGTGTCTCATTCGGCTGGAAGACTTCGAGCGTCCAGGTCACGCGGAGCGTCGAAACATCAGCCGGCACCACAAAGGAGCGATAGACCGTATACTGGTGCCTCAGTCGCGGATCGTGTTTGTCGACCTGCACCTCGCCGCCCCCAGGTAGGGCGCCTGTTTTTTGTGGATAGGCACTGGCGATCGTCGAGCCGCCATCCACAAACGAATGAGGATCCGCTGAGGGGCTGAGAATATCGTAGACCACGACGGTGCGCCCCTTATCGAGATACACTTTCAAGAGGCGAACCGTGACCCCATTGATCGTCTGCACTTGATTAATAGGGGTGTACTGTGCAGGGTTCCCCAACAGGGGGGACCACCACCCGAGGCTGTAACCGGCTGCGCTCAATACCCCCAGCGCGAGCAGCAGCGTAGCGACCAGAGTACCGGCCTTGAGGGGCGAAAATGAGCGGCGACGAGCCGTGATGCTCGGTGGCTGCGCTGTACGCGCTGGATCTGTTTGGACTGACATCGCTGTTTTTTTCCTCTCTACAAATGGGAGAACTCGGGATAACCAAGAGGGCGCATCTTGAGCACGTGTGTATTGCTCACGCGCGTCTCTTGCAGCTTGGCGCACCGCCGCGCTTTCATCCTGGCAAGCGTCTTCGAGCAGTGCCGCTGGCAGAGGAATGCCATATTCCACTGCCGTGACCAGCACCATCTCACGAACCTGCCAGGCGTCATCGCGCAGCCTGCTCTGGAACAGCTCCAGCGGCACAGCAGACCCCATGCGGCCCAAAGCGCGCACAGCAGCCTGCCGAACGCAATACTCCTGGTCGCTGAGGACTTGCTCAAGCTGCGCCTGTGGCGAGGAGCTCGTCAGGTGCTCGGCGGCTGCGCACCGGATTTCCCAGCGTGGATCGCGCAAGGCTACCTCAAGCTCCGCTGGTGTGAACGAGGTAGCACGCGCCTGACGGTAGGCCTCAAGGCGGACCTGTAATCCAGCCAGCACGGCTTCGGGCACCTGTGACGATGCTGAACGTCGTGGCTGGTCGGAAGAGAAATGAGAGAACGAGTCATGCGGTTTCATAGTGTTTCTTCCCTTCGTCGGAGAGAATGTTCTGCAATGCCTTGAGGCCGCGGTGGACGCGAGAGCGGACTGTACCAAGCGTGATATCGAGCAGGGTAGCAGCCTCTTGATAGGAGAGTTGTTCGAAATAGATGCAGATGAGAATTTCTCGATGATGTTCAGCCAGAAGTTCGAGAGCCTGCTCAAGCTCTTGCCGGCGCTCCAGCCAGTCAAGCCATATTTCTGGCTGCGCCATCTCGTCGTCTGGCATATCCAGCGCGACGTTGGCTTCGTCGCTCTCCAGAGAACAGGTCGAGAGGACACGGCGGCGACTATTACGGAAGACATTCAGCGCCACCTTATAGAGCCAGGGACGCAGGTGTAACGCGCGAATATGGGCGGCAGGATAGTGGGAGAGCGCCACGTAGCCGCGCAGGAGTGCCTCCTGCACGATGTCTTCGGCATCGTGGGGCCGATTGCTCAGACGGAGCGCGAACCGATAGAGAGCCTCCTGATAGCGCTGCACGAGCGTGGAGAAATGCCCGTCGAGGTCGGTTGCCAATAACGTCGCGAGTGCGACTGCCTCATCATCCATAACCGGTCCCATCAATCCCGTAGTATCTGCTCAACAATTTAGGCTCGCTATCACTGTAAAACCGGAGACACAAAAAAGTTCCCCAAGGGGACCAGCGCTTTGCTAAAGGAGTTGGCTGGCACAGCAGATATCGCTCTCGAGTGGCAAACAGTATGGTATAAAGATGCCAGATAGGTCGCCGTCATCGACGGGCAGGTGACGCGGATGTGCCGGTGGCACGGTGTGTAAGAGCGTCTACTTGGATAGTATTCGAATCAAATGCTGCCACAAGACCACGTGAGAGCAATAGACTTCGAGGGAGTGCTGCGCTATCTGCGCGGCCTGGGGGCGCCGTGCGAGCCGCCCATTGGCGTCGGGTCCTTCCTGCTGCTCTATGCCAGCGATCATGAGGTGGTCGTCTGGTACTCACCGGCGCGCGAGGCACACCGCGAGGGCGAGGTGGCGATCCCTTGCTCGCGGCTCGCCGCCGCCTGGAAGGCGCTAACCGCAGGAGAGGCGCTGGACGAAGCCGCCCTCGAAGGCATCGGCGGAAACGCGATCTATGGGCGCTGGCTGCTGGGGCTGCTGGCGCAGATCCCCGGCGTCTCCGTCCGCATAGACCCCCTCACCCTCCTCTGGTCGCCGCCTGAGCCTGAGCCGGACGAGACTCCTACCCCACTCGTCGAGCCGATCCCACTTGCCCCCGATGCAGTCGCCGCTCCAGCCAAGCGTCGCGGACGTAAGCGCGCGGATGTGGCCTCGGATCTGGAGGCGGCAGGATAAAAGCGTTCTTTTGCTTCACTGTAGTCTTCTTGCTAAGGAGATGAACTGTTACTCCT
>DASVOW010000778.1:0-2469 GCA_036383155.1 Ktedonobacterales bacterium | reverse complement strand
AGACTTCCATGTGTGATGGACTTCCCTACACGCGGTATGAAGAGGTGCGTGCTCATGGCAGATATCGGCTACACAGTGCTGGTGGTAGATGATAGCGCTGATCTGCGTGCTCTCGTAGCAGAATCCCTCCGCAAGCTGGGCAACTTCACCGTCGTGACAGCGGAGGATGGCGCCGAAGGGCTGCAACGCTACTTTGAGGTTCATCCTGATTGCGTGGTGATCGATGTAAAGATGCCAGGGCTGGATGGCTACCAGCTCGTGCGTGCGCTACGGGGAGATCCCGCCTCCAGTGCGACTCCGCTTGTGATCCTGACTGCGATGATACAGGAGAAAGACCGCCTGGCCGGTTTCCTCTCCGGCACTGATGAGTATCTCATGAAGCCGGTCAGCCCACTGCAGCTCGTGCGGACGATAGGAGAGGTGATCGGTCGCAGTGAGACGGAGCGCCGCCAGCGCTTACAGGCAATGTTGAATGATTCGGCCCCTGAGGCAGAGGAATGACACTCCCCATGGCTGAAGCCAAGGGGCTTCTCGCTTGCGCGAGCTACGTGCCCGGTGTCCGCGGGAACTACTGGGTGCCGAGACTCCCAGATACTTGGAGGCGTCCACGATGACCGCGAATGTTTTACCCGCTGGCGGCTTGCCCAGCGAGACGCCGCGAACCGCCGATTGTGCACAAAGCACTGGCCCAACGGCCACCACACACGGGTTCAGCGCCCGTGCGAACAGTGGCATTAAAACATGCTGGTTGCCTGACGACAAGGGGTCATTCACCCCCATGCTTGAAAGCAGGGGCCCTCTGGCCCCAGGATGGTTGGGCGCATGAGCGAGCCGGTGCTTGCCCGTCTCGAGGAACGCGAGATCTACCGCGACTATGAGCGCAACCGCCGCCTCCAGCTTGCCGGGAGGCTTCTGCCGGTTTTTGCGGCGATTCAATTCGCCGTCTTCCTTGTGAGTGTTGTCTTCTCCCTTGGGGCGCACTATGGCCCGCCGATCAAGCAAATCTTCATCTTCAACACCATCCTCGTCGGCGTCAATGCGGTATTCCACGCGCTCGGGCTGCGCTTCGTGTGGCGCCGGCAGGTCACGCAGGCGACGGTGAGCGCCATCGTCCCGCTTGGCCTCACCATCATCGTGCCATTGCTGGTCTACGACCTCTTTCCAGCGGGGCCGAACACCGCCAGCCCCATTCTCGCGATCACGCTGAGTGAGATGGTCGCGACGCTCGTGGTCATCGCGCTCACCGGCACTCTGGTGACGAGTCGCTGGCCAACCATCATGGCGACGCTGGTGATGAACGTCTTCACCGTCTTTATCCTCATCAGTGCGTTCCAGACCACCCGCATGGGTGCGGCGTTGCGAAGCGAGGCGGCCCTCCTCATCTCCTTCCCCGTCCTGGTGCAATGGAGCGTCGCGGGCATCCTGCTTGCCGCATCGCGCACCTCTCTCAATACCCTGCGCGAGCTGGGAGATGTGCGCATCGCCTACACGCGCGCGCAGCAGCTCGATCAGTTGAAAGACCAGTTCATCGCGCATATCAACCATGAGCTGCGCAGCCCCGTCATGGCGCTCCAGGGCCACGTCGAGCTGCTCCTGTTGGCCGAGGACAAGCTCTCACCGGAGGAGCGTCACGCCTACCTTGAGCGGGCGAAGCACGCGGGAGACGATCTGGTCTCCCTTGTGACGAGCATCCTGGCGGTGCGGCGCCTCGAACAGCAGGTGGATGCATTTACGCCTGAGAGCGTCAACGTCAGCCAGACGCTGGAGTCGGCGATTCGCCTCATAGACCCTCGCGAGGGCCAGCAGATGGAGCGCGATCTGCACCTGCGCGTCCCTCCCGATCTGCGGGTGTGGGCCGAGCCTGTGCGCTTGCGGCAGATCCTCACCAACCTGCTCTCCAATGCTGTCAAGTATTCTCCGTCCGGAACCCAGGTCGAAGTAACCGCCGCCCTTGTGCTCGACAAGCCTGACACGCCGAAGCGCTGGCAGCGCCAGCAGCCTGAGCCGCGCCAGTTGGTCGAGATCACCGTGCGCGACCATGGGCTTGGCATTCCGCCAGACCAGATACCGCTGCTCTTCAAGCGCTTCGTGCGGTTGCCGCGCGATCTCGCTTCTAATGTCCCCGGCAACGGGCTTGGCCTCTACCTCAGCCACACACTAGCGACGGCAATGGGCGGCACACTCTGGGTCGAGAGCTCCGGCATCGAGGGCGAGGGATCCGCATTCCACCTCCTGTTGCCGGTGTCTCCGCCCACCGTGGAAGTAGCTCCGACGCGAGTGGAGGCGACCTTGGCGAGCCAGTGATGGCTCTATACTACTCCTGGGGTGGCGCCGAGCGCAGCCGCTTGATCGCGCTCGCCCGGCGCTTCTCTGCCAGCCTGCGCTCGCGAACCGCACGATTGATCCGCGTAGGAACGCGCGGCTTCTCCTCGCGCTGCATCTCTTCCAGCCGCTCAGCCAGCCGCTCGA
>DASVOW010000777.1:0-5953 GCA_036383155.1 Ktedonobacterales bacterium | reverse complement strand
CGTGACGAGCAGCGGTCATGTCGAGCGCGGAGGCGGCACATTCGCTAAAGGTCCTATAGGGGCCGAGCAATGTCGTAACGAGCGCGGACTGGATCATCTGCGCGAACCACTCGCGACGCACGGCGGGATCGCCGAATGAGTGCACGAAATGCCGATCGAGCCCACTGAGGTCGAGCAGTGTCTCATTGACGTCGAAGACGATGACGCGGGACATGAACGGCTCCTTGTCGATGGCGACGTGGGAATGGCACACGCTGCTTTGCATGGTGTGCTTGTCTATTGTATCGTTGCAGCGGCTGCAAGTGCGGTGCCAGAGTTATGCAGAAGGGTGACGAGCGAGGGAGGGGAACCAATGTCAAGCGGCTCGCTCTCTATCAGGCCATTCGTGCGGGACGATCAGGCAATGGTTCGTAGGCTGATCCTCGGTGGCCTTGGGGAGCATTTTGGCTTCATAGACGAGGCGCGTAATCCTGATCTGGACGACATCTCGCTGCACTATCTCGCCGTGGGTGACTACTTCATCGTGGCGGAGCGCGGGGATGAGATCGTTGGGACGGGGGCACTTGTGGCCAGAGATGGAAACACTGGGCAGATCGTGCGCGTCTCGGTGTCACCCACGTATCGTCGTGAAGGAATCGGAGCAGCGTTGGTTAGCCAATTGCTCGGGGAAGCGAGGGCACGAGGCTTCAGTCAGGTGCTTGTGGAGACGAATCTCGACTGGCACGATGCCATCCGGCTGTATGTACGAGCGGGATTCGTGGAGTATGCCCGTGACGCCGAGAGCGTCTATCTGGCCCGTGATCTCGTGGACTGTGACCATCAGACGGGGGCGTAGAGCCTACTATCGCGCATGATGGACTCCGGCTCAGGCAGTTGGCCTGATGACTCCAGAAGACATGTACTGGCACGTTTTATGTATTTCTTGCATACCGGCTCGTTTTAGGATACGGTTTTGTGCAGCGCTCTCGGCAGTTGTGGGTACATACTCGCCGGGAGCTCGCCTAGCGAATACTCTCATGAAATGAGGTTGTAACTATAGTGATGCCAACTGTAGGTGTGTTCGCTTCTATCATAGACATTCATGGCCGTATGCTCTGCGTGAAACAAAATACGGGGTCACGTAAGTGGACATTACCCGGCGGACGGATGGAGACCGGCGAGTCTCCTATCGAGGCATTGATCCGCGAGGTGCGTGAGGAGACGGGATATCACGTCAAGATCGGAGATCTCATCGGCGTCTATTCGACGCCAGCTAAAGATAATGTGGTGCTCTCCTTCGTGGCACAAGTCGTGGGGCGGAGTCCGTGGCGGCCCACTGGTGAGATCGCGGAGATCGGCTTCTTCGGACGCGACGAGCTACCGCAGCCGATGCGGCAGCGAACACGCGAGCGTATCGCCGACGCATTTGCTGGGCAGCGGGGCGTCGTCCGAGTCTTTGAGCGTAAGATTGCGCGGCAAGCGGGATAGACGGTATAGATATGTTGATCCGATCAGGCTAACGCGCGTATCATTGAAGCTATATCGTGATGTTGAACGTGTAAGCAACTAGATTATCAGCAAGCACTCTCGATCCTCTGGTAATAGGGGGCGTGACACATGATGCAGTACGGGCAGGTTTTCGTCGTGTATCCCAGTCGCAATAGGCTCGTGCAGCGCATCCTGCTCCCCGCGCTCGCCTTCGCGGCGATCATTGCGGCCGCCCCATCACTTGTGAGCACGCTGCTGCGCACACATCAAAATGCGGGGATGCCAGCAGGATCGATGGTGCTGGTGTCGCTGGCGCTGCTGTGCACGCTTTTCCTCTTTTATCGCTTGCTAGTGCCGAAACCTGCTCTTATCATCGATAATGAGGGTATTGTGGACAATGCTTCGGCGATCGTCGCGGGCGTTGGTATGATTCATTGGAGCGAGATCGCAGCAGTGCTGCTCTATGGCAATGCTCAGCAATCATACCTCGTAATCGTGCCGCATGACTTGCAAACGTTACAGGCGCGGCAGAATGTAGTGACGCGCGCCTTCGCGAATATCTTCACGCGGACGCTGCCTTCGCCGATCAGCATTCCTGAGTGGCTGCTGACGATGCCAGCGGCAGAGGTGCTCGCGCAGATCCGGGCGCGCTACGACGCGCAGATCCGCATGCATCAAATCGGCGTACAGATTGTGGACTGAGAGCGCCAGGCGCAATCAACTAGCGGTGGAGAGACACCGTCTATGACACGTGTGCTCGTGACTGGAGGCGGCAGCGGGCTGGGCCACGATGTAGTGCATGCCGTGCTCAGGCAGGGACAGACGCCGCGCGTGTTTACTCACCGACAAGATGTTACGGTTCCAAAGGGTGCGGAGCTGGCGCAAGGAGATCTGCGCACGGGCGATGGTCTGGATGCGGCTCTGGATGACGTGTCGATTATCATTCATTGTGCGAGCAACGCGCGCGAACCGGGCTTCACGACCGATATCGAGGGGACACGCATGCTCGTGCGTATGGCACAGGCCGCGGGGATAGGCCATCTCGTCTTCATCTCCATCGTCGGCGTGGAACGCAGCGACTATGGGTACTATCAGGCGAAGCGCGAGGCCGAACGTATCGTGGAATCGAGCGAAGTACCATATAGTATCTTGCGCGCCACACAGTTCCACGATCTGGTCTATGGGCTGCTGCAAAGCTGGGACGATGGCTCAGAGCGGCTGAACGTGACGGCTGGCATGCGGTTCCAGTCGGTGGCTCGGACTGAGGTGGCAGCGCGGCTCATCGAACTGGCGAATGAGACACCGGCAGGCTACGCACCGCCTATGCGCGGGCCAGAGACGCTCACAATCGAGGAGATGGCGCGGGAGTATCTCGCCGTGCGGAAGCGTGGCGGCATCGTCGAGACCGTCGCGCCGCAGGGCACGCAGTATAGCGTCTTTCGATCGGGCGTCAATCTGTTGCCCGATGATGCGACGGCGACGTGTGGTCGCGAAACATGGGCAGAGTTCGTGCGCGGTAGGGTAGAGTGATCGTGCGCTGCGTGTGGCCAATTGAGACACTGTTCGACGCAGGTTGACCCCAGTATTCCCTTTGCTGATATAGTAGGTCTATTGATCTCCGTCAGAGAACTCGTAACGGGTCGTACCCAACAGAGGCGCCGTGAAATTAAGAGAGGCGGCTGGTGATGGCAGGCAAACAAGACAAGACCGACAAGCACGGCAAGCATGACAAACCAGCAAAGGTTGAGAAGGTTGAGAAAGCCGAGAGGCGCAATGATGGTAGGCATGCCCACACGCACGAGGCGAACGGGCATGCGGGTGCTTCCTTGGAGCAGCCGGTGGTGGCGGCGCAGCAGCCGGGGCGAAGCTATGATGGGCCGGTGGCGGTCGTGGGCGCACGGCTGATCGACGGCACGGGCGCTGAGCCGATTGACGATGGCGTGCTGGTCTTTGAGGGCGAGCGTATCGCGGCGGTCGGGCGACGCGACGACGTGCGATTGCCACGCGGCGCGACGGTGATCGAGGCGAATGGCATGACCGTGATGCCGGGCCTGATCGATTGTCATGTCCATCTGGCGGGGCAGTGGGGCTACGACCTGGCACGCAGCTTGATGACGCCGCCTACGCTCTCACTGCTCTACGCCGTGCCGAATGCGCGAGCGACGGTGGAGGCTGGGGTCACGACGGTGCGCGATGCGGGCGGCACGCCAGCCGGAGTGAAGGTGGCGGTGGAGCGGGGCCTCTTCGCCGGACCGCGTATGCTGGTGGCGGTATCGATCCTCTCGCAGACGGGAGGGCACGGCGATAGCTTCATGCCGTGCTGCATCGATGTGAGGCAGTCGCTTCCAGCAGATATTCCTCATGGCGTAGTGGATGGGCAGGACGAGATGCGCCATAAAGTGCGTGAAATATTACGCGCTGATGCGGATTGGATCAAACTGTGCACGAGCGGCGGGGTGCTCTCGCCGGCAGATTCGCCAGAGGCTGCGCAGTTCACCGTAGATGAGATCGCGGTGGCGGTGTATGAAGCGGCGGCGCAAAGCAAACGCTGCATGGCGCATGCGCAGAGCAATCGCGGCATCAAGAATGCGCTTGAGGCGGGTATCGCCAGCATCGAGCATGGCATCTATCTGGACGACGAGGCGATCCAGATGATGGTGGACCGAGGGGTGTACCTCGTGCCAACGCTCGTCGCTCCACAGGATGTGATCGAGCAGGCTGAGGCGCGGCCGGGCTTGCTACCGCCCTATGTAGTGGAAAAGGCACAACAGGTCATCCAGACGCACCGAGAGAGTTTCCGCCGGGCGGTGGAGGCTGGAGTCAAGGTGGCGATGGGCACAGATTCGGGTGTGGGGCCGCATGGCGGCAATGCGCGCGAGCTGAGCTTGATGATGGAGCATGGTGGGATGACGGCGATGCAGGCTATCGTCGCCAGCACGCGATCGGCCGCCGAGCTGTTACGACTGGACGATCAACTTGGGACACTGGCGGTGGGCAAGCTCGCCGACGTGTTGGTGGTGAACGGCGATCCGCTGGCAGATATTCGCGTACTCGAGGATAAGCAGAACCTGTCGCTGGTGCTCAAAGGCGGTGTGGCAATACGCGAGCAGTTGAGCGCGGCGAAGCGTCCGGTGCCGGTGACGGCCTAGCGCGAGGCGGTAGATAGGCAACATGAAAGTCGGCGCCAGAGCGGAACAGCCGTTGGAGTGGGGCGCGTTGGTGGCAGGAATCGCCCCTACTCCGTTACTCGATACGATGGTCGCCATGTTGCTCAGCCGGACCATCCGGGTGGCGACGAAGCTCGGGATCTTCGAGGCGCTCGCAGGCGGCGCGCTGACTGCGGACGAGGTGGCGGAGCGCTGTGCGTGCCACCCGGCGGCTACAGAGAAACTCTTGAGCGCGCTGGCGGGCGCGAAGTACGTCAGGTTCAAGGATGGACGCTTTACGCTGGCGACGGTGGCGCGGCGCTGGCTCTTGAAGGACAGCCCGACCTCACTGCATGATGCGATCGTGATGCAGGATCTCGATGCGCGCTTCATGGAACACGCCGAGGAGTATGTGCGTAGCGGTCAGCCCGTCGAAATCCATCATATGATGAGCGACGACGATTGGGGGGTCTACCAGCGGGGCATGCGAGCGGGGGCAAACTTCGCGGCGGCAGAGGTTGCACGGCGCATCCCCGTGCCAAAGGGCGCACAGGAGATGCTGGATATCGGCGGCGCGCATGGCTACTATTCGGTGGCGCTGTGCCGGCGGCATTCCGGCCTGCGCGCGACGATCCTCGATCTGCCGGAGGCGGTGGCACAGGCAGCGCCGATCCTGGCGCGAGAGGGCATGGGCGAACGGGTGCGCCATCGCGCTGACAACGCGCTGACGGCGGAGTTGGGGACGGAAACGTTCGACGTCGTCTTGATCGCCAACCTGATGCATCACTTCGATGAGGAGGCGAATCGCGAGCTGGTGCGGCGGGTGGCGCGTGCGTTGCGGCCTGGTGGCGTGCTGGCGATTGGCGAGGTGATCCGTCCGGCGCGGCCAGGAGCGGGTGGGCAAACGGGAGCGTTGACGGATCTGTATTTCGCGGTGACGAGTGAGAGTGGCACATGGTCGTTTGCCGAGCTGGCGGGATGGCAGCGGGCGGCGGGGCTACGTCCACGCAGACCGATCCGGCTGCTCACAGCGCCCGGTGGCGGGCTGCAGGTGGCGGTGAAACCGTTATAGAATCCGGGTATAGTGACCGGAGAGCGCATGGCACATCATTGGAGAGCGCAGAGGGCGGCTTAGCACTATGAAGATTGCGATTGGCAGTGACGAGCGCACACATCTGACGGAGATGCTGGTGGCGGAACTGCTGCGGCGCGGGCATGAGGTGCAAGCGTTTAGGCCGCTGGCGGCGGCAGAGACGACGAGCCCTTCGGAGGCAGACTGGCCACTCGTGAGCGCGGAGGTGGCGCAGGCGGTGGCGGCTGGCGATGCGGATGAGGGTATC
>DASVOW010000776.1:0-5786 GCA_036383155.1 Ktedonobacterales bacterium | reverse complement strand
CGTGACGCGCTCCATCTCACCCCAATCGATCTTCCCGCCGCTGACAAACAGCCCCAGGTTAATCGACCCGAGGTTACACGCATCGTACGGACCAAGCCACTGCTCACCACACGGGTTGGTTGCTTCGAGCAGTTCTATTTCCGGTGTAGGGTTGGCGGTAGAATGGTTGGCGCGATCGATGAAGACGAGACCTGGATCCCCCGTCGCCCACGCCGCATCCACGATGCGATCCATCACGTCGCGGGCGCGCAGCCGCTTCGTCACCTGCTTCGTATGCGGATCGACGAGATCGTACTCCTCGTCGGCCTCCAACGCATGCATGAACTCGTCGGTGATCGCGACCGAAATGTTGAAATTCGTCACCGAGCCGTCGCGCTTGCAGTCGATGAACTTGAGCACATCCGGATGATCCACCCGCAAGATGCCCATGTTCGCGCCACGTCTTGTGCCGCCCTGCTTGACCGCTTCAGTCGCCCCATCAAAAATCTTCATGAAGCTGACAGGGCCAGACGCGACACCGTGTGTAGATGCTACCATGCTGCCTTCAGGGCGCAATCTACTGAAACTGAAACCGGTTCCGCCTCCACTTTGATGGATTAAAGCCGCGTGCTTCACCGCCTCGAAGATACCCTCCAGGCTGTCATCCACCGGCACCACGTAGCAGGCCGAGAGCTGCAGATTGTTGTTCTTGCCCGCGTTCATCAGCGTCGGCGAGTTGGGCATGAACTTGCGCTCGACCATCACATCGTAGAACTGCTCGGCCACCTCTTGCGGCGTGCGGCCCGTCTTCGCCTGCCACTTCGCCTCAGCCGACGCCACTGCCGACGCCACGCGCCAGCACATCTCGTCCGGCGTCTCGATCAGCTTGCCCTCGGCGTCTTTCAGCAGATAGCGTTCACGCAGCACGCGCAGCGCCGCCTCTGACCATTCCCCGCTCTTGCGCTTCACCGATGTGGCTGTCTTGGCCGATGTCGCGGCGCTCATCTCGCCGGCGCCGCCCTTCTTGTCTTTCACCGCTGTCCCTTCCTGCTCTTTTTCGGAATCGCTGGTCTCTCGTGTACGGACGATTCGGTAGACCCGCAGACGGCTCCTATATGCCGTCTCCCAACCCAACCCGGCGTGGCAAGGTGGACCATAATGTGTATTGCGCAGGGCTTCGAAGGCAGCCAACGCCGGGTATTCACACCGCCTGTATTCATCATACAACCCAACATGTTGTAATTGCAAGTGCTATGCCACAACATGTTGTAGGTTAGGACAAATTGCTTACCCATACACAACATCTTGTGTCAAGTAGGCATAACACATATGACTGATGGCGCGACAAGTGGTCGGAAATGGTCTTGACACCAACTTAACGGTTCACCTTGAGAGAAGCGCGCGTGCGGGTGTTACAATTCTGATACGTGGCCGTTCCGCTGGCCTAGCCTGTGGCGGCATGGCGGGAGTGTTCTCAATCAGGAATGAGGGTGGCGCATGCGCGCGGAGATACTGTCAATTGGCACCGAGCTGCTCCTGGGGCAGATCACAGACACCAACGCGGCATACCTGGCGCAACAACTGACGACGCTGGGTATCGACCTCTACTATGTCTCAGAGGTCGGCGACAACCTCGACCGCCTCAGCGAGACCCTGCGCCGTGCCCGCGACCGCTCCGATCTCGTGATCATGACCGGCGGCCTCGGCCCCACCGAAGACGACCTCTCGCGCGAAGCCATAGCCACCGTCCTCGGCGAGACGCCGCATGTGGACCCCACGCTGGCGGCCGATCTGCGCGCATTCTTCGCTGGGCGTGGCATCGAGATGCCCACGAGCAACATCAAGCAAGCGTGGGTGCTGCCATCCGTCACCCCACTGCCCAATCCCGTCGGCACTGCTCCCGGCTGGTGGGCCGAGCGCGACGGCAAGATCGTCGTCGCCATGCCCGGCGTCCCCCACGAGATGATGCGCATGTGGGAAAACGAAGTCGTGCCGCGCCTGCGCCCGCGCACTGGCGCCGTCCTCTTCACACGCACGCTCCGCGTCGCCGGCATGGGCGAATCCACCGTCGAGGAGCGGCTCGGCGACCTGATCCACAACACCAACCCCACCGTCGCCACCTACGCCAAGCGCGACGCGGTAGACGTGCGCATCAGCGCCAAGGCGCCGACCCAGGACGAAGCCCGGCAACTCGTGGAGGATTTCGAGGCGCGCGCCCGCGCAGTCTTGGGCAAACACATCTTCGGCGTAGACCGCGAGACGCCGCAGAGCGTCGTGCTCGATCTGCTGCTCGCCGGCGGCCTCACACTCGCGACGATGGAATCCGCCACTGGTGGGCTGCTGGCCAGCATGATCACCGACGTGCCCGGCAGCTCCAACGCCTTCCTCGGTGGACTCGTCGCCTACGGCGCCGAGACGAAGGCGCAATGGGGCGTGCCACGCCAGACGCTGGAAACCTACGGCGCGATCAGTGTCGAGACGGCGCGTGCCATGGCCCAGGCGGCGCGCGAGCGGCTAGGCGCCAGCGTCGGCGTCGGCATCACCGGCGTAGCCGGCCCCGCCCTCCAGGAAGACAAGCCCGTCGGCACCGTGCATATCGCCGTCGCATCGGCGGGCGATACCACCGACCGCATCAGCGACACCAGCCAGCACTTCCGCGGCGGACGCGCCGAGATCAAGCAGCGCGCGGCGATCACCGCCCTCAACCTGCTGCGCCTCCACCTCCTGCGCGAGCAATGACAAGTGAGCGGCTGACTGCATCAGGGATGCTGTATTGCCTGTTGGGTATTGACGGTAGGAACAGAGCAGAGTAAACTGGGCAGGCTTGCGGTTCAGATGCATAGCCTGTGCTGGCTATTCCCACTTCCTCTCCCTGCCTTGCTGTGTTGGATCCGCACTGCATTGGAGCACAATTTGGCGTGGCAGCCGCCAGGCGCGGCCTCACTTAAAGGAACCTCTGCAAATGCGGTCAGTACAGCAGATGGTGCAAGCCTTCATGCGCAATCCGCGCATCCTCATCCCTGCGTTAGCGGTTCTTGTCCTCCTTATCGTCCTCGTCCCCCTGTTTGCCAGTGGCCTGCTTACTGCTGGTCGTCATACTTCTATGCCTGTAACAGGATATGGGAGCTCTAGCGCGTTGGTCTCCGCGACCAGCACGACGAGCGGCGGCTACAGTACGACGCAGCCCGGGCAAGTGACCGTTGGACCCACGGGTGGCCAGGGCGCTACGCCAGGCTCACAGACTGCCCCTGCTCCCCTCCAGCCGGTAGTACTCCCATCGCTGGGTCCAGTGGTACTCCCATCGCTGGGTCTGGACAGACACCAACAGCATCTCCCACCGTCCCCTCAGCGCCCTCCCCAGACGACGCGGCCGTAGTATCTATACCGAGTGGGCTAAAATACGACGCCCACTCGGTATATCAGCCGGTCGTTGTGATGCAGAACACGGGAACTGCGTCCTGGGCGCCCATTGAGTACAGCTTGGAGTGTAAGACAAACTGCTTCAACTCGTCCGCAAATTATGGCTATGCAGCACCAGGCATACAGATTTCTTTCACATTGACATTGTATACGCAACCTTCCAACTTCTGGCGCACCGTCGTTACCAGCGACTGGACCATGGAACACAACGGCGTACCCTTCGGACCCATCATACCTATCACCTATACCCTGCGCGGCTGGTATTCCATTCTCCAGCAGGCCACTCCAGGGTGTAACAGTCCTGCGGGCGCCTCGTGGAACTGGTGGCAAGGGAGCTCCGCCAACACCATCACTTGCAGCGGTTCCGGCCTGGGATTACGACAGGGCGCACCCGCCTCACCTCGCGTCACGCTGGCCAGTTCCCCGATAGCCTATGACCAGGACAACGTCCAGGTCCGCGCCCATGTGCATTTCGATGGTCCCAACAGCCAGGCATACGCCACCTTCGTCTTGCACTCACCTGCGGACGCCAGCCAATGTGGAGGCGATATCTTCGAGCTCCGCCCGACTGGCGAGGTGCGCTGGACATTCACCCGCAGCGACTGCAGCCACACAAACTTCGTCACCTACAGCTTCTCACCAGCGCAGGACTACGACGTGCTCGTCCAGGGGCTACATGGTGGCCCTGACTGCATCTCCATCAATGGAGGGACCGGCGTGTGCCCCGGCGCTTGGTCAACGTACGGCGTTCCAGCGTTTACGGTCGTCGATCCCGTCGCGTCCGGCGCTGGAGTGTACTTCTCGAACTTCTCGCTGGATCAGTATGGCTGGTAGCAGCGAGCTGCGACTTGGTGATAAAGAGTGAAGTGACGACCAGCAGGTACCAGCCTTCGCGGAAGAACAGGAGCTAGGCTATTGCATGGGAGCCTCGCTCAGGCCCGGGAGCGCACATCTACCACATCCTGCACCACTCGCTCCGCGCTCCCATCCCCACTTTCCTCGTCAGTCTCCTCAATGGTGCCAGGAAAAGTGTGGAAGGTGAATACGAGCAGTTGGATGCGGAAAACAGGACGTTTTCTGGCCGCTTTCCGGGGTAGACTGAGAGAAAGTGAAGCAGAGGAGATAGACGCCATGACCGCACAGCCGTTTTCGCTTGCTCAGTGCTACAAAGGGTGGGATCAGTATCAGCAGCAGCTCATCGCCGCCATCGCCCCGCTCTCGCCAGAGCAGCTTACCTTGCGGGCTGCACCCCATTTGCGCCCGATCGCCCCGCAGGTAGCGCACATGATTGCCACCCGCGCCAGATGGCTGTACCTGGATCTGGGCGAGGGCGGCGCAGAGCTCGATGCCCTCACCGGCTGGGACGGATGGAACGCTCAAACCAACTGGGATGGTTCCCCGCCGCCGGCCCGCAGCGCGGCCGAGCTGGTGAGCGGCTTGGAGACCACCTGGCAGGTCATCCACGATGCGCTTGAGCGCTGGACCATTGCCGACCTGGAGGAAGTATTTCCCCCCGCCTTCCCAGGAGAGGATAGCTTTACGCGCCAATTCGTCATCTGGCACCTCATCGAACACGATCTGCATCACGGCGGCGAGCTCGCACTCGTCCTGGGCATGCATGGCTTGGCTGCTCCTCGCATCTGAGGAGTCCAGCCAGGCGCCACTCCCGACCCCTGATTCCAAGCGCCCTCCCAAGTATCACCGCTCGCCTCGCACGAGGCAAAAACGAATTTTCGACGAGTGATCGACGAGAAAAAGACGACTGATCGACGAATTTTAGACGACAAACAAACGAGAAAAAACGCAGACAACCCCCCAATCCCGATCTATACTGCTATTACGAGCCATCGTGACTATTCAGGAAGAACTAGAGGAGAGCATGACGACGAAGACCCACAGCGCAGGCTGCAGGGCGTTGCGGCAGGCTCCGATCCGTCACGTGTCGTCGTCGGGGTCGCGGCGGGTGCTGCTTCCCTTTAGCACGCCGCTTGCCAGCGCACCTCGTCCTGTTGGTAGCGCTGCTGCGCGCCTGGGTCTGCGGTGTCCCGCCGTGCTCACACGTGTCCGCGCGAGCGGGCAGGCTGCCCGCTGCCTCCCAGGGCGGCATTGATCCAGATGTGTCATGCCGCGTCCGTGCTGCAAGACCCCGTGGCGCTGCGCTTACTTGCCGTAAGGAGAAGGTACCGATGAATCACATGAATCACATGAATCAAATGCGCGCAATTGTGGTCGATCCGAGCGCACCGGGACGACTGGCGCTCACAGAAGTCGCGATGCCCCGGCCCGCGACGAACGAAGCGCTGGTGCGGGTCGCGGCGCTCTCCCTCACTCCCTATGAAATCAAGGCCGTCGCCAGTGCCGCGCCGGGCACGCGCCCTGGCTGGGAG
>DASVOW010000775.1:0-3126 GCA_036383155.1 Ktedonobacterales bacterium | reverse complement strand
GCAGCGGCGGACCCGGCGGCAATCAGGCGCTCGACCAGCCGGGCGCGTGCCTCCTCCATCTCGCGTATGCGCGGATCCTCGCCAGGGTTCCAATCTTCGCTGGTGAGCAGCGCCTGCGGTGGTGGTGGCGGCGCGGGACGGTGGCGCGGACGCAGCGACTTCTGCCAGATATCCTCGTCCACCAGTGGCAGCGGTGAGCCACCGCGCATCTCCAGCCAGCGGTCGAGCCGCACCTGATCGTCACTGGACGGATGCCCCTGCACCCACACCGCAGCGTGCATCGCGCCGGAAGCATTCCAGAGGTACTGCCGCGCCCGTTGCGTTGCCTCCTCGCCGCCCTCCGCCAGATCGCGCGACCGGCGCAGCAGCGCGGCGATGGCCTGTGTCTGCTGTAGACGCAGCGAAATCGCCGAGTGGATGCGCTCCGTGAGGTCCACCAGCGCCAGGCTGATTGCCTTCGCTCCCTCGCGCCACGAGCCCGGCCCACTGTCCGCCATCAGCCGCTCGAAGATGTCCAGCTCGCGCACCACGTCATGCTCGACGGTTTCCAGGCGCTCGCGTAGCTCCGCCTCTGTCTCGCCCAGCCCGACGCTCCACTCCTCCTCGCGTATGCGCAGCGCCTCCTGCAGGCGGCGCACATTGTCACCGTCGTGGCGCTCGTCACGCAGATGTTCCAGCCGCTCGCGCACCTTTGCCGATCCTTCCGCCGCCACGCGGAAAAACTTCTCGTGCAAGATGCCTAGCCGGTCGGCGATGTCCGCCAGCACCTCAGGCCGATTGCCGTCCACTTGCAGCGAGCGCAGCTCGCGAGCGAAGTCGCGCGACTCGGTGATGATGCCATGCAGCGCCTGACGCAGTGATTGCCAGGCCGTATGGCAGCGCAGGGGATCGGTATCCTCGTATTTCAGCTCGTCGAGGAGCGTATCTAGTGCGGCGATAGCCTGAGCCCAATAGTTGGCGCTGAGGCTCACATAACGCCGGCGCAGGGTGCGCTGCACCTCATCCCAATGCGGCAGGAAGACGCGCAACGTGCGGGCGAGTGCGTAGTCGCGCTCGACTCGGCGGCGCAGACCGTCACGCTCGGCACGATCGGGGGCAAGTCCACCATCCACCGCCTGCCAGCCTTCGAGCTGGCGCAGCACCTCCACCACTTCGGCGCGCACATCATCAGGCGGAGACGCCTTGCGGAAGCGCAGCACCGCCTCGAGATCGGCGGCCAGTTCATCCACCGAGACGCCGACGCGGCCCTCGAACTCCTGATCGCGTAGCGATGCGATGATGATCGCGCGGCGTTGCTGGCGTGCGCCGCCTTCCTCACCGATGAATGCGCGCAGATATTCGGGCGGACCCGCGATGAGCGTTTCAGCCGCGCGTGAGAGGTCTGCGATGCGCTGTACGTCGAGAGCCACCCGATCGATTCCTCCGCGAGCCTCACGCCACTACACTGGCGCCAGCATTGTCGAACATCCGCCCTACACTAGACGACAAGCCATGCCGCCTAGTCCCATCTAGTATAGCACGCGGCGTTCGCTCGCCTTTGCCCATCTGTCAAAGAAGCGCCCAAATGTACCAGTTAACGGAAGATGAGCAGGCGAATCTAACGAGAAAAGAACTGCACTCCAAGAGCGAGATCGTAGAGTACACCAGTTACGATGATCGAAAGCAATATGATGTATGCGGCTGGTCGCGCCTCGCGCCACCATGTCGTAGGGGGAATACCCGTATAGAATCTCTCCGCCTCAGGAATGAGACTTCGAAGCCCTTCTTGCGTTTGCGCATAGTGGCGCTGCCACGGCTCGATCATGAGCTTTTGTGCTGTGGCGGTGAGATCCAGCAAAGGAAGACCTGTGCGAGCGAGAATCAACGCGCTTAGCTGGTCAGATGCCGCGATGGATTCCTCCTTGAAATGTGGAGCGACATCCCATGAGAGAGAGACGCCCGGTGCGTCTAGCGTGACAGCCCACTGCTGCTGGGCATCCTCGTTGAGGTAGCCAACGAGATAGAATGCTTGCGCATGCTGCCATTGCAGAGAACGGATGTCTTGCCTCCATCCTGGTAGCGTCCAATGCAGCCCGGTCTCGTCGGCATTGACGGTGATGCCACGATTCCGCCGCTTCATCCACACGAGGAGTATGATACCAGGTGCTGTTAACAAGACCCCTGAGATCGCGATAATAATCCACAAATAATCGGTGCGTGACAAATAGAAGACCAGGATGCCGATGCTACCGATCAAGGCAATTATGCCAGAGTAGAATGTGCCGTAGATGAACATCACTACGGTAGATGCTATATGTCTCCCTGGACGCTGCAATCGGCGTATTTGAACGGGTAAGCTGGGCACCTGCTCCTGTGCCAGCCCATCCATGACCTTCGTCGCGTGGGGTGCTATCCCTTCGTGTGCTTTTACTGCTGCAGCACGCAGTGTGAGCAGAGCCGCCTCGATCTGTGGCTGGCGTACCTGCGGGGCATAGCGAGCCATTGAGTATGAGAATGCAATAAAGATGATCTGTGAACCTGTCTGACCCACGAAGTGTATTCCAAGGGCAATGTACCAGTCACCCGTTCGCCTCGCCTCAAGGATGTTATTGGCTTCTTCGATAATAATCCACGCTGCCATGGCAAGGCAGAATATGAGGAATATGAACATGTTGCGCCTATACGCGCGTCTCGCCTTGCCCATATCCTCTGGCTGCCATTCCAGCGCGCTAGCCAGCCTCTCGACGTTATCGCTGCTCATCGTAACCTTCCCTTAAACGGGATACACCGTAAAGTCGGTGAATGCACCTGTCATCGATGGTGCGCCAAGCATGCCAATACCAACGTGGAGAAGATGCTGGGCAGGAGCGCGCGATGCCGACGAGCTTGCTATTGATGTGGCAGACATATTCACCTTCATCGCTATACCGCAACGCCTCCGCAATCGTTCGCGTGTTTAGCAAATCCGCATCCTTCGCACCTACAGCAAGCAACAAGCTCGACCGTCGCTATCCAACCAGACGCCATTCCAAATAACTACGAACGAGCTTCTAGCGTGGCGCCCAGATCTTGATCGTGCCATCATGGGAGTGACTGATGAAGACCCGCTGCGCGCGGGTCGTGGGCACGAGGCTGGTCGGAGTGGTC
>DASVOW010000774.1:0-5982 GCA_036383155.1 Ktedonobacterales bacterium | reverse complement strand
TGAGCATACTGTGAGCACGATGAAAGACGACTTGATCAATTACATCAAAGCGAATACCGCGACGGATGCGCCGATGCATCCCAATGGCGGCAGCACGAAGATTCGGGTGTTGCTGGCGGATGATCATACGATTTTGCGCGCAGGGTTGAAGATGATGCTCAACGCGCAGCCGGACATCGAGGTGATCGGCGAAGCGAGCGATGGCCGCCAGGCGATTCACGAGGCGCAACGGCTGGAGCCTGATGTGATCATCATGGACATCACGATGCCCGATTGCAACGGCATCGAGGCGACACGGCAGGTCAAGCGGCTGCAGCCGGAGACGCGTGTGCTGGTGCTGACGATGCACGAAAACGAGGAATATCTCTTCCAGATGCTGCGCGCCGGGGCGTCGGGGTATATGCTGAAGGAGGCGGCGGACACGGAGCTGATCTCAGCGATTCGTGTGGTGTCGTCGGGGCGCTTCTACCTCTCGCCGTCGGCACAGTCGATGATGGTGAGCGATTACCTGCAGCGGGTGCGCACGGGCGAGGAACGCGACAGCTACAGCGCGCTCACGGAGCGCGAGCGCGAGATTCTGAAGCTGGTGGCGGAGGGCCACACCAACAACCAGATCGCCGAGCGCCTCTTCATCAGCCCGAAGACGGTCGATACACACCGCACGCACATTATGGACAAGCTCAACCTGCACAGCCGCGCCGAGCTGGTGAAGTATGCGATGCGGCGCGGCCTGCTGGAAGACTGAGGAAACGGGCGGGCTCTCTCGGCCTTAAAAAGCCGGAGCACGGGCGGGGACGGGAGTTAAAAGCCCGTCAGACGCCAGCACTCCAGGCTGAGTTGGCATCACAGGTCCTCGTCATCCTCGCCCAAGTCGTCCTCTTCCTCGCCGCCGAGTGTCAATTCCTCCTGATCGGCACGGAAGGTGTCGTTGAAGAAGCCGGCCTCGGTGCCAACGTAGGCGCTGACCAGGAAGTCGTCGCGCGGCACGTCGGCGGAGAGCACGAGGTCTTCGTCGATCTGCTCGATGAGCTTTGCCAACTCCTCCTGATTGAGCTGACGCTCAAGCACTAGCGTGCAATGGACGGTGGTGGCGGTGAAGTGCAGATCGAGCGAGCCGAGGCGAGTATCGCCCGTCATCATGTGGTAGCCCTCGGAGTAGGGCGTGCGAAATTGGCGGTCGAAGCGAAGGTCTTCCATTGTGTGTCTGCGCGGCGGTGCAGCCGCGCTCCTCCCTTCAACGACGTGATAGCGCAACCTGATCGGTTGTTAGCTGCTTATCAGACATGAGCAACGGATGTGATCATGGGCGCACATTGCGTGCGCGACTGCTATTGTCGCACAACTAGGGCCGCGTTCGCTCGCGGGTAGCGCTGGGGCAGCGGTGGTGGAGGTGTTGAGCAGGCAACGCCCGCAGCGGGGGCAAGAGCGGCGCCGCTGTCACCGGGGGAGCGGATGTGCAGATGGCGAGCAAGGTGTCTGATGCGGAATTTGTTCTACGGTTCTGCCCACCTACCAGCTGATCCCCGCCCCGACGTTGATAAGCACCAGCGCCACAAATGCGACGATGAGGCCTACCGGACCGGCAATGCCCCCAGCAATGGCGACGAGCGGGATGCCGAAGATAAGCGAGCAGATAGCGAGGGCCATCCGATCCTTGGGTGCGAGCGCGTTAGAGCGCGGCTGAGGCGCACGGGCTACCTCCTGCCGCACCTGGGTGGTGAGTTGTTCCACCAGCCGCTCGATGAACTGGTCATCGTACGCGTTACCCAGTTCATGCCGGGCTACAAAGGTCGCCTGGAGCTCGCGCTTGAAATCCTCTGAGTCTTGTCTCTGAGCTGGTGTCGGCAGCATGGCTCGCACACTCTCCGTTCCCCTGGCGGGCTTACCGATGTCTGTCTCTGAGTATATGACATATACGTCGCGCTGCCACAGGGGTTACAGTGCATGGAGAGGCGAATGGCCTTGGTGATAGAGGTCGATAATTCTCGGGCTGTTGCGGGTCACTGGCGCTCAATGGGCGTGCGCATGCTCGGGCTCGCGCTCAGAGTGGGAGCGCAGATCGCAATAGAGGCCCTCGCAGGTGGTGGGTGTGCAGGCGCAGAAGCCTTCGTGACTGGTGTGAACGGTGCTCTCGAACTGGATCGTGGTGTGGGCGATGCGGTACCTGTCACGTAGCATGTGGGTGAGGGTGTCGAGGATGGGCGCACTGCTACTCGGCGGCAAATCTTCGATGATGACGTGACACGAGAGCGCGCGCATACCGCTGGCGATGGTCCAGACGTGCAGATCGTGCACGTCGATCACGCCGGGAACCTGACGCATGTCGCGCACCATATCGGAGAGCGAGAGGTCGTGTGGTGTGGCTTCGAGCAGGATGTTCAAAGTCTCGCGGACCAGGCGCACCGCGCTTACGACGACGAGCAGCGCGATGATCAGGCTCAGCAGCGGGTCCACCCACTGCGCGCCGGTGAATACGATCACTAGCGCACCAACGACGACCGCTGCCGATGCGCCCACGTCGTTGAAGACATGCAGGGTCGCCGCGCGCGTGTTGAGATTCTCGTGATCGGCCTTCTGTAAGCCAAAGCCGATATAGAGATTGATGATGATCGCCAGCGCCGCCGCAATGATGACGATGCCGGGCTGGATTTGCTGCGGATGGAGGAAGCGCTGATAGGCTTCGATGGCGATGCCTGCCGCGAGCAGTATCAGCGTCACGCCGTTAGCGAGCGCCGTGAGGATGCCGACGCGGTGGTAGCCATAGGTGCGGCGGGCATTGGCGGGGCGCTCGGCCTGCGCGGCGGCGAACCAGGCGAGGCCAAGGGCGGCGGCATCGGTCAGCACGTGGCCGGCGTCGGAGAGCAGCGCCAGTGAGTGGGCGAGCACGCCGCCAATGACTTCGACCAGCAAGATCGCCACGGTCAGGTAGAATCCGAGGCGCAGCTTCTCGCGAGTTAGTGCGTGGCTATGCGTATGGCTATGCGTATGGCTATGCGCAGCATATGTGTCTGGCACAGATGCCGGGGATGATGTCCTGTCGTTCTTATCTATTCGCTTCGCGTCTTGCATCATGGCGTTCTGGCGCGCCGCCCAGCGCAATTGTGGGCTGCCGGCAGCGCTCTTTTCTCTACTATTCAATACGATTCGAGTGCGGGTGTGTTCTCATACACCTCACTCGCGGAATCAGCAAATCGTCGTCTCGTCTCAAGTATAGCACGCTCTGCGCCAACCTACTCACGCAAAGGAGACGACCAGACTCCCCATGTCATATGGGGAGTCTGGTCGCCGCAAGAACATGCGCCAGCGAGGCGTCACTTATGAGATCAGTGGGTGATGGCGTAGGCGTTATAGCCGTAGTAGGGCATCGGATCAACCCAGTTGTTGTCCACGAAGACGCTGTAGTGCAGGTGGGGACCGGTGGACCAACCTGTGCTGCCCTCGATGCCAATTTGCTGGCCAGCCTTTACGTTTTGACCGATCTGGACGCGAACGCCATCCATATGGCCGTAGAGGGTCGAGAGGTGGTAGCAGTGGTTGATGACGATCGACCAGCCGAAGCCGTTGGTCGCATCATAGCCGGCCCAGATGACCTGGCCAGACTGTGCGGCACGGATGGGGTTGCCCTCAGGCGCCGCCATATCGACGCCGTTGTGGAAGTAGCTGAAGCCGCGCACCCAGCTCGAATTCGGATCCGGCCCGACGAAATGGTAGCCCAACGGATTGGTGCCGCCGTTGGAGTCGGCGCAGTTTGCCTCGGGCAGCGGATTGCCAGCAACAGCGTTCCACCAATCGCTGCCGAAGCGGGTGGAGCCGTTGCCTTGAATAGCCAGCGGCGCGGGGCGGTAATCCTTGCCGAAATAGGGGTCGTCGGGGATCTTGTAGGAGGTGCCAGTATTGATTTCCTGGCCGGCGAGCATGTTGTTGAGCTTGTAGATGCCACCGATCTGCACGTGCTGCTTGGTGGCGATGCCTTCGATGGTGTCGCCCCACTGCGCGACGTACCAATGGTAGGTAGGGTCACGATGGAGCACGACCGCGCCCGCCAGCGCCTGGAAGGAGGTGAGGTCGCCCTCGGCGGAGGTGCCCAGGGGCGTCACGGCGAAGAGGCCGGAGACGACGATGCAGGCGGCGAGGGTGAGCATGGCGAGGCGCATGGTCAGGGGACGGTCACGCCGCCGGATGAAGGGGTTGCCCATGGAGACGCCGCTGCCACGAATGAGCACCGGCTCGGTGGTCCCGGCTGGGGCGGCGACGGGCAGATAGGTGCTATCGTCGCCGCGCGGCACCAAAGCGCCGGCGGATATGGAGACGCGGCTGTCATCGCGCCCGTCGTAGCCATCGAAGGCTTCGTATTGGGCAGAATCGGGGTAGCCGTTCCCGGCGGCGTACTCTGCACTCGGGTACTCTGCGCTCGAGTACTCGGCGCTCTGATCGAAATCGGCGTCGTAGTTATTGTCGCGCCGATCCTTGTGCCCGTTATCGCGTGGGGATTTGCCCCGTGCCATCTTCAACCTCCTGCCCCTGTCACAGTGGGACATACTGAGCAAGTCTCATTTCTACTGTAGCGAGGGGGCTACTGGCTGTCAACGAAGCGCGGCTCTGTAGGGACGATGGTACCGGGTGGCGGCGAAGGTGTGGACGTAGGAGCAGCTACGCTCCTATGTCCACAACGCGCGAATGAAAATCAGTGAGTGATGTTATAGATGTTATTGCCGAAGAAGGGCATCGGGTCGGTGAAGTTGTAGGCTTGGTTCCAGAAGACGCCGAAGTGCAGGTGGGGACCAGTGGACATGCCAGTGCTGCCCTCGATGCCGATGGTATCTCCGGCCCTCACGTCGTCGCCGATCTTGACACGAACGCCAGCCATGTGGCCGTAGAGGGTTCCGAGGTGATGGCAATGGCCGATGACGATCGACCAGCCGAAGCCGTTGGTCACATCATCTCCGGCCCAGAGCACCCGGCCGTCCTGCGCAGCATGGATGGGGTTGCCTTCAGGCGCCGCTATGTCGACGCCGTTGTGGAAGTAGCTGAAACCTCGCTTCCAGACCGAGCCGGGATTTGGGCCGACGAAATGGTATGCCAATGGGTTGGAGCCTCCGTCGGGGGCACAATAAGCCTCGAAATATGTGTCGCCGGCGACGGCCATATACCAGTCGGTGACGGTTGGGCCGTTACTCTGGATCGCCAGTGGCGCGGGACGATAGTCTTTGCCGAAATAGGGGTCGTCGGGGATTTTGTAGGAGGTGCCAGTATTGATTTCCTGGCCGGCGAGCATGTTGTTGAGCTTGTAGATGCCGCCGATCTGCACATGCTGCTTGGTGGCGATGCCCTCGATGGTGTCGCCCCATTGCGCGACGTACCAGTGGTAGGTGACCTCATGGTGCAACACGACTGAGGCTGCCAGCGCCTGGAAGGGGGTGAGGTCGCCCTCGGCGGAGGTGCCCAGCGGCGTCACGGCGAAGAGGCCGGAGACGACGATGCAGGCGGCGAGGGTGAGCATGGCGAGGCGCATGGTCAGGGGACGGTCACGCCGCCGGATGAACGGGTTGCCCATGGACACGCCATTGCCCTGAATGACGACCGTTTCGTCTGTCTCACTCAGCAGCGATTTGTCCTGGTGGACGATGAGATCGCGCGATTGCTCCGGATGCTCATCATAGGAAGAGCGTTCAGATATGTCGTGGTGTTCCTGGCGGCGTCTGCTCATCGGTCAGTTCCCCTTGCGTCTCCATCGGCGGCACTATGCTTTCGGTTTGCATAGGAAGGAGACACCAGTGGGGGTGGCAACTGTTCAGTCGCTGTGACTTTGGTACTGTCGGGGGAGCAGATATTACTACATGAGTGATTGTCCGAGGCGAGCGAATCCTTCTGCTAGCTTCGTACAACATGGTAAGCAGTATGGGTGCGCATATTCAAGCAGAGAGAGCCAAGGAGGAGTCGATGGACTATGATATACGAATGCACGGAGCATGGGCCGGCAGC
>DASVOW010000773.1:0-2893 GCA_036383155.1 Ktedonobacterales bacterium | reverse complement strand
CGCCACGGCAACGTGCTTGCGCTGACTCTTCAGGGCTCACGGTTGCTCGATTGGAAGCTGCGCACGGCCCGCATCGGCGATTTCGGACAGCCCGCCTGGGTATGACTCTGGCTCAATGGTTGTGTTTCGGGCGGGCGTGCGACATACTATGTGTGCTCATTGTGTGCTCATTGGGGATGCCCGTTGCGGGTGCCCATTGACTCGTGTTGTCTTGATTCGTGTGAAAGGGACGCGTCATACTCAATACTGAAATCCAACTGTGATGCTCAAGCTACGATGGTCTGATTGTGGTGGTCTAACACCTGCATATGGACGCACGTAGAATGAGAGTACGACACGTGACACTTGTAGCGAATATTCGCCCGGCGGATGTGGTGATCGTACAGGCAGGCGAAACATATTGAGTGAGGCGATAGGCGAGGGGATGAAGGGTGTACGCTCACGACAGATCGCGCAAGGTGCATGATGCTCCGCAGATTCTGCGCTTTCCCGAAGAGTTTATTTGGGGCGTAGGGTCTTCCTCTCACCAGATGGAAGGCAACACGACAAACAATCAATGGCATGCCTGGGAGGAACGAGGGGGCATCCTCAGCGGCGACCGAGCCGGATTGGCGTGCGATTGGTGGAATAACGCGGAGGAGGACTTCGACCGCGCCCGCGAGATGGGTGTGAATGGCATACGCATCTCACTGGAGTGGAGCCGCCTTGAGCCCGAGGAGGGCCGCTGGGATGATGCGGCTTTTGCGCGTTATCGCCAGATGTTGCGTGGCTTGCAGCGGCGCGGCATTGAGCCGCTCGTCACGCTCCATCACTTCACGGAGCCGCTCTGGCTCGCACGAGACGGCGGCTTCGCCTCTGCCAAATCACCACTCTACTTCGAGCGCTACGCGGCGAAATGTGTTGAGGAGCTGGGCGATCTCTGCGACTTCTGGTGTACGGTGAACGAGCCGAATGTGTATGTTGGCCTTGGGTATCTGCTCGGCCTCTTTCCCCCTGGACGCAAGAACGCCCTGCTCACAACCATGCGCGTGCTAAGCAATTTACTGCGCGCCCATGCAGGCGCCTATCACGCCATCCACGCCCGGCAGTCGCACGCTCGCGTGGGGCTGGCACATCACATCTGCCTGTTTGACCCGGGGCAGGAGAATGCGCCGCTGGACAAGCTGCTGGCGTCCGTGTGTGACGTCGCGACAAACGACCTTGTGCTCGATGCGCTTACGCGGGGGCGCTTCCGTGGAGGACTTCATCTCCTCAGCGGAGATCTCAGCGGTGTGCGAGACACCTTCGACTACATCGGCGTAAATTACTATTACCGCCTGATGGTTGGCCTCAACTTCTACAGGCAGTCACAGCAGGAGACGCAAGCGGCACGTGCCACACAAGCCACACATGCCGCCAGTACGTCGCTCGTCGGGACTGCAGCGGAGAACCCTGATGACCAGATGGATGCGGGATCCATGGGTGACCTGCGCGTCATCTATCCCGACGGCATCGGTCGCGCACTCAGAAAAGTGGCCGGGTTGGGCCGCCCAATCTACGTCACGGAGAACGGCTTTGCCGATGCCAGCGATGCCAAGCGTCCTTCCGCGCTGCTCCGCACGCTGACCGCGCTCCAGCAGGAGATCGAGCAAGGTCTCGACGTGCGCGGCTATTACCACTGGTCACTGGTCGATAATTTCGAGTGGGTGGACGGCTGGAGCATCAATTTCGGCCTGATCGCGCTCGATCCACTGACCCAGAAGCGGACGCTCCGGCCCAGCGCTGAGCTGTATGGACGCATCTGCCGCGCCAACGCACTGACGCCTGACATTCTCGATCAATACATGCCCGCACCACTCATTCCCGTGGGATAGCAGGTCGCTATGCATATCGCGTTGCTCGCGCCGCTTATCTCGGCCATCGCGCCGCCGTTCCTGGGGGGCTCACAGGCACTGCTGGCCGATCTCGCAATCGGGCTGGCTAGGCGCGGCCACGATGTGACGCTCTATGCCGCCGACGGCTCGGATGTGCCGGGGGTGCATGTGGTGCAATTCGGCATTGATCCAGCAACATTGCGTCCCGCGCGCTTTATGGAGACGCCGGGCGACGCGCCACTCGATACCCCATCTGTAAGCGAGGATGATAACGATCTGGCGCGCTCGACCGAGGCATTTCTGCGGGCCTATCGAGTAATCGCCGCTCACACGAGCGAACACGATCTCGTCCATGCCCATGCCTATGACTGGCCGGCGCTGGTGCTGGCGTCGCTGCAACCCCTGCCTGTGGTGCACACGCTGCACCTGCCTGCTGTGGACACGCGCATCAACCGGGCGTTGGCGATGCTTGCGCCGCGCACTGCCTCCACACCGACGCGCATCGTTACCGTCTCGCACGCATGCGCCGCGACGTACGCTTCCACCTGCCGCATCGACGCCGTCATCTACAATGGCATTGATACGTCGCGCATCCCATTTAATCCTTCGGTGACAGCGCGAGAGGAGGCGAGCGGGGAGCAGGAGCCGTATCTGCTCTATGCGGGCCGCATTACTCCCGAGAAGGGAGTGGAGGATGCGCTGGAGATCGCGGCCAAGGCTGGCTATCGCTTGCTGCTCGCCGGGGGGATCTACGACGATGCCTATTTCAGGTCGCGAGTCGCGCCGCGTCTGGACCAAAGCCGAGCACGTTACCAGGGGCTGGTGTCGCGCGATCGTTTGTGGGAGCTGATGGCGGACGCCGTCGCGGTGCTGTGTCCGGTGCATTGGGATGAGCCGTTCGGACTGGTGGCGTGTGAAGCACAGGCGACAGGCACACCAGTGGTAGGGTATGCGCGTGGCGGGCTGGTGGAGGTAGTGGCCGACGGCGAGACGGGCTGGCTCGTGCCCGAAGGCGATGTGGCAGGTGCGGTCGCCGCCGT
>DASVOW010000772.1:0-2889 GCA_036383155.1 Ktedonobacterales bacterium | reverse complement strand
CAGCGACTTCGTCGAGCGGCGTCCGACGGTGAAGATGCTGGCGCTGAGCTTCCTGCTGCTGATCGGCGTGACGCTGCTGGCGGATGGGCTGGGCTTCCACATTCCGAAGGGGTATATCTACTTCGCGATGGCGTTCGCGGTCTTTGTCGAGATGCTAAATCTATGGGCACGCAGACGGGCGCAACGTGAGCGGGGTGGCACGGTGACAGAGCAGGCGCCGGAGCCTGTGGGTGGTGAGGTGTAAGCAGAGACGTGGGGCTGTTCAATTGATGAACTCTTGCGCGAAGCGGCGGATGGCTTCCACGTTGGTCCCATCGACAAAGCGTAGCAGCAACTCCTGCGCGCCTGCTGCTTCGTAGGCGGCCAGACGCTGGCGGATGGTGGCGGGGCTGCCGATGAGCGCGGTGCTCATGCGGCTTCCGATGCGCGCTTTGCGTTCGGGAGGGAGCTGCGCGAGAGCTTGTTCGTCGTTGGCGGCCATGAGGCAGAATGTTGTGGACGTGCGATGAATGCTCTCGTAGTCGCGTCCCACGGTCGCGCAATGGTCTTTGAGCACGGCAAGCTTTTGCTTCACGCTGGCGGGATCACTGCCGACGTTGCAGGCATCGGCATATTGCGCCACGAGTTTGAGGGTCACCTTTTCGCCGTCACCGCCGATCAGGAGCGGGATGTGCGGTTCCTGGACGCCTTTGGGCTGGTTGATGGCGCCGCGCACCTGATAGTGGGCGCCGTCGAAGTGCGCCTCCTGCTGGGTCCACATCGCGAGGATGATTTGAACCGCCTCGTGCAACTGGCGCAGACGCAGAGGCGCGGGAGGGTACTCATCGCCGTAGCCGTACGCATGATATTCATGCTCATCCCAGCCGGCACCGATGCCGAAATTGAGGCGACCATGCGAGAGCACGTCTACGGTGCTGGCCATTTTTGCCAGCAGGGCGGGATGGCGATAGCTATTGCACGTGACCATCTGGCCGATGCGGATGCGACTGGTATCACGCGCCAGCGCGGCGGTGCTCATCCAGCACTCAAACGTCACTTGTTGCGAGGGGTATGGAATCGTATGAAAGTGGTCAACGAGCCAGGCGGAAGAGAATCCAACCTCTTCAGCCGTTTGAGTGATGCTTGTCATCGTTTCGTAGGCTTCGATGGGATCTTCGATGCCTGTCAGATCCATAGTCCAGCCCTGAGGAACAAGTAAGCCAAACTTCAGTGCCATATGGATATTTCTTTCGTCCTTCGCATGCCGATTTCATGCTCTCGCATGGCGGAAGTGTATAATGGGAAGCAGCAAGCGTACATGGACAATTGAAGGAGATACGAGCCAAATGCCTCAAGATGTTCATGGAAGATGGCGATTTACCTTCAAGGCTCATTCCTAATGAGGAGATGTTGATGAGATCGCTGACCTGGCCGGAGGTGTGGGGACGGAGGCTTGCCCGGCATGCTCTGCTGGCGCCCCGGCCACAGGAGGATCTCGTGGAGGTCGTCCGCGGCGTGTGCGGGATTCATGCGCAGATGATGTCCGCCGCCGAAGTCTCCATTGGCGTGCGGGTGACTGGCGTGACGGGGCAGGATGTGCGGGCGGAACTCTGGCAGCGGCGCAGTCTGGTCAAGACGTATGGCCTGCGCGGGACGGTGCATGTCTTCCCCGCCGACGAGTGGCCGCTGTGGATGGCAGCCTTGCGGGCGAATTCGCGAGCCAACGAGGCGCGCTGGCTGGCACAGATGGGGTTGGAGGTGGCGCAGAAGGAAGCCATCGTGACGGCAATCGGGGAGGCGCTCGATGGCCGATGCCTGACGCGGGAGGCGTTGGGAGTGGAGGTGGCACGCCGGGCAGGCGCGTTCGCGAGTGATGCGGTCAGCCCGGCGTTCGGGGGGCATTGGCCGCGCTGGCAGATGGTCATCGGGGCGGCGGCTAACGCCGGTTTGCTCTGTTTCGGCCCGAACGAGGGCACGAAGGTGACGTTTGTGCGGCCGGACCAGTGGCTGGGCGGCGACTGGGACGAAGTGGATGAAGCGGCAGCGCTCCGGGAGGTCTTGCGGCGCTATCTCGCGGCGTATGGACCTGCCACACACCGCGACTTCGCTCAGTGGTTTGGGATGCAGCCCAATGTGGCCCTGGCCCTGACGCACGAACTGGCCGACGAACTGGAGGAGGTCGAGGTCGAAGGCTATCGCGCCTGGCTGCCGGCGAGCGAGGCAGCGGATTCGTGGCCACCGGCGCAGGGGGTGGTGCGACTGCTGCCGCACTTCGACTGTTACCTCATCGGGTGCCATCCGCGTGATCGGCTGGTTCCGGATGCTTGGGCCAAGCGGGTGTTGACGCGCGGCAGCATCGGAAATCTGCCGCTTCTTGTCATCGATGGGGTGGTGGCCGGCGTATGGCAGCGGCGACGGCGGGGGCGACGCCTCGATATACTGGTCGAAGCCTTCCAGCCGCTGAGCGCCGAGCAGCAGCGGAAGCTGGAGGCAGAGGTCATGCGTATTGGGGTGATTGTGGGGGCGGAGAGTGCCCTCTCTCTGGGCGCCATCGATGCCCGGCCTCACCTCTAGCAGGAGAATGGAGAACGCAACCCTCGTTTAAAGGGGTCAGGCGGAGACGAGGGCGTCGGCTTCGACGAGCATCGTTTCGCCGTTGCGTTTTTCGAGGTGGATGACGCTATCGAGGCCTTGCTCGAAGGTGTCGTCGTGGCTGATGACGATGAGCTGGTCGAAGCCGCGCACACGACGGATCTGGTCGGCGAGGTTGCCGCGGCGCTCGTCGTCCATATTTTGGGTGGGCTCGTCGAAGAAGGCGATGTCGAGCCGGGTGAGGCTGCGCAGGAGCGCGAGACGGACGGCGAGGGCGGCACTCATCTGCTCGCCGCCGCTGAGCTGGGCGAAGGTGCG
>DASVOW010000771.1:0-5417 GCA_036383155.1 Ktedonobacterales bacterium | reverse complement strand
GGTCGATGTCGAAGAGGCGGTGGCGCAGGATCGCGATGCCGGTGCAGATCGGGATCAGCAGGAAGCCGACGTGGAAAAACATCACACCGACCATGTCCGCAAGCACGGCGCGCGGCGTGGTTAGAGGAGGCCTGGCCAGGAAGAAGATGACGAGCTGGCCGGCGTAGTAGCAGATCGACACAGCGACGATGCCGAAGACGACCCACTTCGTCTGCTGCCGCTGCACCGAGGTGGAGACGCGCCGATAGCGGTAGATCTGGGTGGCGCCCATCACACCCAGGAAGAAGGCCCACGTGGCGAAGAGCGCCACCGCCGGCCAGGTGGTCATACTGAGCGGTGAGTACGGCCACAGATACGCGGGCAGGTTCCAGAGCGCAAACGCCGCCACCGCCAGGATGGTCCAGCGGGGCACGAAGCGCCCGTCGGGGAAGACATACGCTAGCGCCCCGACCGCCGCAGCGCCCAGGAATTGCAGGGTCGCGACCGGCCACTGCCAGCCAGGGCTGGAGGCTACCAGCCGGGTTATGGACCCATAATGGAAGGAGACAGTCCCGAAGACCAGGAGCGCGAGGGAGATGAAGAGCGCCAGCGGGTCACGGGAGCGGCGCCAGAAGAGAAGTACCGCGATGGCCAAGTACCCGAACGCAACGAAGATGTCTAGGCCGAGCGTGTACCAGCCATAGAAGCTGACTGAGAGGTGGAGGTCGACGAGCGCGCGCACGACGGCCGGAGGCACCTGGCCATGCTGGCACATTCCTGGTGGGCACCGCCTGTACGCCAGGGCTAACCAGTTCAGCGTGGCAGCCATGTAGAGGCCGCAGGCGAGCGCGGCCACGACGAGCCAAGCGGCGCGCGCGAGCAGAAGGGCTCGGCCATGCAAGCGGCCATCGGACGCGGCGGATGGGGTTTGTCGCCAGATCGTTGCGCCTCCCACATGCGCGGTCTGTGGCGGTGGGCTGCTAGTCGTCTGGTCCATGGCCTGCCTCCGCTAGGTGCTCTATTCGTGTGCTGCACATGGTTAGACCTTATGTGGCCGGCTCGGCTGATTGGTTGCGTTGGCGTCAGGGTCATACGGGTCATTTGGAATGAAAGGCCTGTGGCGCGCAGATACGGGACCCCGCAAGTGCTGCGCCGCTCTGTACACCGTACGTAGAGCATGTGCAGCGCTCGTGGGGTTAGAGGAGCCGCTGGGTGTTGCATAGATTCAGGGATCTGCCTGGTAGCGCGGCATAGCAGCCCATAGTCTCGCTTGCCAGGACTCGTCCACGCACCTCACACATGCACGCCGAGCAGATTCCAGAAGGCTAGCTCCCACACGAAGGCCACCGCCGCCACTGCCACCAACGTATAGAAAGTGCGCCCAGCCAGGCTCCAGATGCGTTCGCGCCAGACCAGGATAGCGGAGACGGCCACGCCAAGGGTCAGGATCGCCGCGAGCATCCCCAGGAGCAGCACGACGAGCAACAGCGGGGTCGCGCCATATACGAGTTCGCCCTCGCCCTGCGCGGTGAGCACGATGGTGAACCCGATCACGAAGAGCACGAACAGCGCGCTGGCCATCCCGGCCAGCCAGTGCGCGAGCGGCCCGAGACCTTCCCGACTCCACCGCCACCCGCCGAGCATCAGTCCAGGATACGTGCCCGGACTCGTCGCCAGCGTCTCGCTCTGTGGTGCGGTTGCCGCTGCTGAGGGCACCAGATCCGGCAGTGCGGGCTGCGCGAGGGACTGTTCGCCCGCGTGGGCTGGCGCGGGTATTCGCGGCGGCAGCGAGGGCTGCCCAACGGACCCTGCAGGTCCTGCCTCAGGCGACCCATGACTGCTGGCTCTCTCATCGGCCGGAGCACCGGCGATTGCGCCCGTGGCGATGGACCGGGCGACCCCCACTGTCGCCGGCTCGCGCGCGTTGGTGGTGGCTGGCGGCGCCTTGCGCCTGGTCACCAATGCGGACATCCGCGATGTCGCCGCCTGCACGCGCTGCCGTCCATTGGGGCTGAGCAGGTAGCGAGCAGGCCAGACGATGAGCGCGGCGATGAAGAACAGCAGGCAGGCAAGGATCAAGAGGAGGTGGAATCCCGGCGTCTCGTACCAGGCGGTCCGCTGCCAGGCTAACATGGGTACGTTGCCCAGCAGCACACTCGTCACGTTGCCCGAGGCGTCGGTCTGGAAGACAATGGTCCCCACATCCATCCAGAAGTCCTGAGGGCGGACCTGGCGGAAGACCCATGGCGCGACCTCCACCACATCGAGTGCCTGGGACCCGACACCCAGTGAGATGCTCAAGTGGCCGTTGCCAGTGGCGGTGACGCTCATCGTGCTGAAGAGCATCGTGACCTTCTCCAGCGTCGTGTAGCTGTGGCGGGTGGGCCAGTACGAGCCGGCGATCCTGGCGGCACGGTCGGCATAGCCGGGCAGCGCCGTCGGGGGGAGCGCCTTCGGGCCACCGCCATAGTAGCGGTCGACGAAGGCCTCCACCAATGCGGCAGGAGCGCTCTGCCCGTTGATACTGTTGACCGAGACGAAGATGCCGACATTGTGTTCTGGTAGGAGGGCCAGCTCGCTGTGGAACCACTGGGTGTCGCCGAGGTGGCCGATGATGCGCTGCCCGGCGAGGCGCGACTCGTAGAAGCCGTAGGCGAAGCCCGGCACACGTGGGTCGTTGGTGAAGTGCTGGGCGTGCATCTCCCGCGCGGTCGCGTCCTGCAAGATGCGCGTGTCGCCGAAGCGGCCGTTTTGGAGATGCGCGATCATGAAGTTGGCCATATCCGTCGCCGTGGCGCTCATCGATCCGGCAGGCCAAGGCGCGACGTACTCGAAGGGCTGGGCGGTGTACGTCCCGCCGCCGAAGCTGTAGCCCACCGAGACATCCGCGGCGAGCGACGGCGGCACGGGCTGGCGGAAGGTGCTGTGGCTCATGCCGAGCGGCTGCAGGATGTGCTGCTCGATGTACGTGTCGAAGGGCTGACCGGAGACCTGCTCGACGATGTAGCCGGCGAGCGTCGCTCCATAGTTCGAGTACGAGGTGACCTGACCGGGCAGCCGTACGCGTGCCGGGATGTTGTGCGCCAGCCACACGCCGAGCGGCTGCATCTGGTTGGCGTGCGCTCCGGTGCCGATGCCGCGATCCTCGAACCCGGCTGTGTGCGTCAACAGGTGTGCGAGCGTGATCGGGTGACGGGGGTACGTATCGGGGATCTGGAATGTCTTGAGGTACTTGTTGACGTCGGCATTGAGATCGAGCTTGCCCTGCTCCTTGAGCTGCATCACCGCCGTCCAGGTGAAGAGCTTGCTGACCGACCCAACGCGAAACAGCGTCGCGTCCGCCTGCACCGGGATGCCTCTGGCCATGTCCGCCGCGCCATAACCTTTCGCGAGGAGGAGCTGGCCGTCTTTCACCACGGCGACCGTCGCGCCGGGTATGTGATTGGCAGCGAGCTGTGTGGTCACGACACCATCGAGAAAGTTCTCCAGTGCGTGCGGATCGCCCAGATCGGCGACGTCCGCGACGGACGACGAGACCATAGTCGCTCTGGTTGTGGCCGAAGCTTCCGAAGCAGCAAGTCCGATTGGCACAGCAGGCAGCAGTACGAGGGCGACCTGCGCTAATACGACGATCGCGACGCTCCTGACGCGGAGCCCTACTCGTCTGACCGTCCTGGGTTTGGACGTGCGTGTACTCATCCGCGGCCTCCCTGTACTTCTCGGGAATCGATTGTTCCCGTGGCGCCGCAATGGCACTATCAGGTGCGCGGCGGGCGTGATGCGAGGAAGCGGCAGCGGCAATCGCCTGCTGGAGGGTAGCGGCAATATGTCAGGCGCGCGCCCTCTTCCGCGTGTATGGTTCGTGTGTACCTGCGTACTATATCGGTATCACGGACCAGTCACGTCCAGACGGTCGGGTCTCACACGCATGTCACACATTGCAGGAGTAGAACGGCGATGCCCATCTCACCTGGGCTCGTACGCAGGCGGGCCTGGCGTTGCGGGCCTGTGTTCTCGCACTGCACACACAGCCTGCCCTCGTCCACGGGTCTCCCGCCTCTTCGCGAGTTGGCTGTTTAGCTATGCAAGCGCATACGGGTATACAGGTCGCATCTGTTGGAATTGCTAAATGAATCTCTGGGGTTAGTCGCACCAGTCTCTTTCGGAGACGGCGCGGGCGTGGCCGAGGGCGTAGTCCATCGCGCCCTCTTCGATGGGAACGGGACGGTGCTGCTGCTGGCTCATATCCCAGGTGTGGTCGAGGATGGCGGCGTAGGCTTCGTAGGTGGTGGCGATGTCGGCGTGCGGCAGGAAGGTGTCGAGGAAGGCGAGCAGGGGTAGATGGTAGTTTTGGTACCAGTCGCGGGCGGAGGTCTCCATGCCGACATCGTGTCCGGCGCGCTCGCTCAGTACCCACTTGTGGACGTTGATGTGGTGGTAGATGCGCCTGGCATACGGGCGGGGAATGTGCACGCCCAATAGGTCGCGCAGGCGCCGCACATACCAACCGGGGCGCAGCGTCGCCACCTCTACATCTCTGTCGTCGCCGGACTCTTCTGCAGGGGCAGCGCCTAGCATCGTGGGGAGCACGGCAGACTCGATGGAGTCCAGGCCGGACTCGATGCTGGTCTGGACCGGGCGCCAGGCGCGTATGCCAAGCTTGAGCACGCCGTAGCCTAGCTCGTTCAACTGGTCAACGCGGCGGTTTACGTCGAGCACCTGATTGAAGAGCGTGTCGAGCGTGAGGCGGGCACGGTGCTTGTCCGCGCGTAGGCCGGCGTAGCGGGAGAGCAGATATTCAGCATCGCCGGTGGTGATGAGGTGTTGCTCCTCGGGCAGGTCGCGCGCTATACGAATATCCTCCGCCTGCCATTGGAGGGACTCGACGAAGGATTCGAGGTCCTGGCGGCGCAGGCCTTCGTCGAGCTCGCCGGAGACGACATCGGCAGTCTCGGCGTCGGCCATCACGGCGGTGAGGCGCTGGCCACTGAGATCCATCAGGATGTTTGCCAGCGAGGGGTCGCCCCAGTAGACGCCGCTCTCGTGGAGGTTGAAGAGCAACTCGGCGATGGCATTCCACAGCAGGCGCTTGTTCTGGTCGGTGAAGGGGTAGCGGTAGAGGATGGACTGGGGCAGCACACGCTCGGCAAGGCGGGTGATGCAGTAACCGGTGTCACCGGACATGTAGACCGGCTGCCCGCCGACTGCGCCGATGGCGATGGGCTCGCCGCCCGTGACGAGCCAGCCAACAGGCTCAAGAGTGCGGCAGCGGCGGCGCTGGAGCTCCTGGAAGACAGTGATCTCTTTTTCGGCGGCGGATGGGCTTGTCTCTTTGATGGCGGAGCGCCGTCCACCCGCCTCTACGAAGAGGACCTCATGGCGCGACTCACCACGGCGGATCGTCAGGATCTGGACATCGTGGCCCGGCCACTCCTCCA
>DASVOW010000770.1:0-2941 GCA_036383155.1 Ktedonobacterales bacterium | reverse complement strand
GATGTCTGGTGGCAGGAGAGCCACGCGGCCTTTTTCATGTTCATGCGAGGTGAGCAGATGCGAGCAATTGGATGTTTTCTTTTGGGCGTTGTTGCCGCGATCCTGGTAATCGCCTTTGGGTTATTCGCGATAGAGAACGGGCAGACGATACCGTTCTCCTTCCTGGGCAACACGATGCGTATGAGCCTGTGGCTGCTCGTAGGCATCCCGGCGGTGATCGGCTTTGTGCTGGCGCTGCTATTGGTGACGCCGGCACGCGCGGCGGGTGATCGTCATGGATCAGCGCTACGGGGACAGCATCGCTCGTTGGAGCGCGATCTGGCCGACGAGCGGCAGCGGAATGAGCAATTGCGCGCCGAGAACAGTCGCTGGCAGACACGCTACCAGCAGGTGGTAGCGGAGCGTGACAATCTGGACACACGGCTCGCGGCAGTGCAGCAGGCGGCGTCAATGCCAGCGAGAGAGACGCCGACGGTGGCGGCACCTGTGCGCGAGATGCCGGCCGCAACGACGCCTCTGCGAGGGACGACGGCAGAGGATTCGACAGTCTACAGCGAGACGCCTACAGCGACCCAGCGTGAGGAGCTCGCGGCGCCTGTCGCACGCGACCGCGCGGCGGAGCAGCAGCCAGTGACGACAGTAACGAGGGACGAAGCGCCAGTGACAGGCGAAGCGCCAGTGACAGGCGAGGCACCGGTGACAGGCGAGGCACCGGTGACAGGCGAAGCGGCGACGCAGCGCGAGGTGGTGCAGCCAGAGCCAGCCGCACAGCCGACGCTGGGTGAACGGCTGCGCGGCGTATTTGGTGGACAGCGAACGGCTGAACAGGAGGAGGCCGATCGGCTGAATTCGCGCGGACCGGCCCCAACAATGTGAGTGACGAGATGCGGACATGCCCCCTTCCTCATTCGAAGAAGGGGGCATTTCGTAAGACAGCATCGTGAATGCAAGCGGTGGCGTGTATGTGGTTGCCTTCACAGGTCGGGTCTGGAAGGATAACCTACACTGCCCGCACTTCAATACCTCTTAGCAGGCGCGGAGGGCTGAGAGTGTTTCGTCGATGTTCTGCCAGACCTGAAGGCGACGTGTCTCGATTGGCCGGGGCAGTTGGGCGAGACTGGCGGTCGGCGTTGACTCCTGGCGCGCGGTGAGCCAATCATGTAGCGCTTCGGCCCAAACTTCTTCGGGTTGGCGGCCAAGTTGCTGGGCGGCACGGGCGGTGGCCCAGACGAGATCGGGCGAGAGGCCGCGACGTGCGCGGCGGCTGGCTTTGTGCAGCGGTCCGGAGACGGCGGCACGGTCGATGGCATTGAGATGCGGCAGCGTAATGGGTGACAGGGCAACGGCACTGCCCAGGCTCGCCTGTTCGTCGGGCTTGGCCTGTCGCGCCGCCTGGATAGCGCGGCTGACACGCGGACGCGAGACAACCCGCTCACGTGCAGTCCACTCGGGCCACTTGAGTCGCATGATCATACCTCCTGATGACGCTCTTATGTTCCACACTACAAGGACGACGAGAGGACAACACGGCGACGGGCTTGCTGTCGCCGCGACTATTTGAATTTATGTTCTAGTATCATTATAGACGAGAGATGGGGTGGAGGGGTAACAGGGAGGACTATCTACTCATGGCCGCAAAGTAGGGCGTGTTTAGGGTTGAAAGTATCCTTCCTCACTCATAGCACGAAGGCACTCGTCGAGGCTCAGCGAGGGATACAGCTCCAGCCACTGGCCGGTGTATCGCATGTACGCGAGGGCAAAGCGATTGTTCCCCACATATTCCATACGAGCGAAACGAGATTCGAAGGTCGGTGATAGGGCATTGGGGCCAGGACAGGCATACGTGGAACAGAAGTAAAAGTAGCTGTGGTACCAGCGCGTAAAGATGTCGGTAATATAGTTGAATTGCTGATTGTCACTGGGGAGTTGTACATGGCGAGGCTTGAGTACCTTTTCAACGACGTCATTGGCGCGGGTAGTCACCTCGGTTTTGAGGGCCTCAGGCATACGAGGCTTGGGCCTGGGAGAGCGTGATGGGCTGAAAACCCACTCTTTCTGTCGCTTTGTCATGACGCCTTTCTCCTTGTCAAGGCTAATGCGCATTCCTTTCTCACATATTGGGTGCCATAGAGCTCAATGTGCTCGGCTTAGAGGCTTCGCGTACATTCCACCCTCAGGGAGATCGGCGCACCATCTCTTCCGCTTGCAGGTCGGTTTCGGCGATGGCTCTATCGATCTCGTCTTTGTGGTCGTAGTAGTAGGCGAGAGCGGCGTATATCTCTCCTAGCGTAAGGTTGAATTCCTTCGCGATCTCCCGTGGGGATTCGCCCTGGTAGACGATCCAAATGGCTATGTGAGAGACGCCGATACGGTGACTGGTGATATGGGGCTCACCACCCAGAACATCAGGCTCAATGACGATATGGCCGGTATCGACGACTTTCATACATACGGCCTTTCTGGGATGACTTTGTGTCTCTAGCGATACTGGATGTTTTGCCTCATTATGACATATGGCGAGAGAGCAGCCAGGAAATCAGAGAAATCGGAGGGCCGAGGCTTGCTTGCCTCGGCCCTCCAGTGTTGGCATACAGTAGTATGACTAGTCGTGCGTCATGCCCTGCTGCTCACGGACGAGGCGGCGCAGGACGGTTTGCAGGATGCCGCCGTTGCGGTAGTAGGAGATGTCGATGGGGCTGTCGAGGCGGGCGATGGCCTGGAACTCGGTGGTCTTGCCGTCGTCGCTCTTTGCCCGGACGGTCAACTCCTGGCGGGGCTTGAGGTCGCCAGAAATGCCAACGATGTCGTACGTCTCGCGGCCCGTCAGCCCCAGTGACTCGCGGCTCTCGCCTGGCTTGAACTGGAGGGGGAGGATGCCCATGCCGACGAGATTGCTACGGTGGATGCGCTCGTAGCTCTCGGCAATCGTCGCGCGGATGCC
>DASVOW010000769.1:0-4830 GCA_036383155.1 Ktedonobacterales bacterium | reverse complement strand
CGCACGAGCGTCGCCCCATACACCACCGCCGCCAGCGCCAGCCCACCCGCCAGCACGACGACCTCCATCTCTTGCTCCGTGAAGAATCCCTGCGACGCCAGCAATGCCCGGACCACAGGAGCAAAGCCCAGCGTCGCGGCGGCCACTAGTGTCAAGCACAGCAGCGGCGTCAGCCCCAACAGCGCCCCGCGCCACCGCGCCTCCCGCATGCTGGCTCTCTCCGCCTCGTTCATCACCTCGTTTGACACCCTCGCCATCAATCCCCTCCTGGCTCCCCGCGTAGATTGCCCATTAGCTTACGCGCTCCTGTCTGAGCCAAGAGTATCTGTAAAGAACGTGACGACGCGAGCAATATACGCCGCGCCCGCCTTATGGTAGCCCTGTACATGATCGGCTCCGAGCACGTGCCACCACGTCACATGCGCATCTCTCCCCGCCTTTGCCGCCTGCACGAGCACGTCTTCATTCGATGGTGGAATATAGTGGTCGGCGCTGCCATGAATGAAGAAGATCGGGCGCGGCGCAATCTTCGCCACCACATCCACCGGACGGTCGGCGTAGTAATCAATGCCATAAAGCGCACGAGCCGCGAGCAGTATCCCCGGCGTGAAGGCTTCCGGCAGCTTGCTCATCTTCGGCACCTCGCGTTCGAGCAGCGGCGTCACATCGGCGAAGGCGCTATCCGAGACGATTGCCTGAATTGCCGGTTCCCGCGCCGCCGCCATCAGCAACGATGCCGCTCCCAGCGAGCCGCCCCACCCCGCAATCGCATACGGCCGCCCAAGCTCTGGATACGGCGGCGGACCGCTCTGCAGGAAGTCCACCGCGCCCAGCACATCGCGCTGCTCGTAGTAGCCGAGCGAGAGCGGCGCGGGCGCCGATTCCCCCATCCCGCGCATATCGAACGCCAGCACCGCGAAGCCGTGTCGCGCCATCTCGCCGCTGAGCTGCAGCAGACCGATACCCGTATCAGCGCGGTTCTGCCGCGATCCGTGAATCATGATGATCGTGCGTCCGGCGCTGAGCCGTCCGCCCGGTAACACGCCAGGGATGAACCAGCCACGCAACTGCACCTGGTCGCCGCGGCTGACGAATGACACATCGCGATAGTCGAGCCCCAGCGCGGCGGGTGTGCTACGAATTGGTACCGGTGGCACATACGCCAGCAAGATGCCGCCAAGCAGCGAGATGCCGCTATAGACAAATGTCAGCAGAAACGTCACGACAAGCAATGCGGCGACGCCGCGACGTAGCCACGGGCGGCGTATAGTCTGGATGGGTGGTGATGCTACCGAAACGGACGATGCAGGGGAAGGAGAGGAAGGAAAATATGCCACGAACATGCCTCCAAGCCCACCAGACGCTTCACCACCGTTCCATCGCTTCGCAGCATCTGCCCCGCATTGTATCAGGTTGCGCGTCCGCACCGAAAGAAATACGCCTCTGTAGCCCCCAGTATCGTCTATTCGGCGCGGAACGTCGCAAGCGCCTGTCGCGCGCTATCCAGCATCGCCCCTGGCAGAATATCCGTCAGCCCCGAGACGATTGTGTCAATAGCCGCATCGTCGCCGCCGACCGCGAGGAAGGCCAGCCGGTGCGAGCGTAGCTGCGGCGTGGTTCCCTGCCCCACAAGACTGCCGATCACCGCCGCCTCGCGCTCCAGGAGCGTCAACCCTGGCCGCCCAAAGATGCGCCCGAAGTCATCATAGACGACCCACTCAGCAAGCTCCGGCGAGAGTGGGCGCACACTATCCGCCAGCGCGTGCCCCGGCCACAGCGCGTGAAAGATCGCGACGCCACGCTCCGGCCAGACCGCCGTCGCATGCGACTCCCATGGCTCGCTCGGCTGCTCCTCCGCCGGAATGCCACTGACGGCGCGGAATGTCGCCATCGCGTTCAGCGTACGCGGATAGCCCGTATATGCGACTAGCTGCAACAGTACCTCATAACACGTGTCCCATTCGATGCCCGCGCTATGCGCCGCCCGCAGCTCATCCGCGAGCGCCGCCTGATCACCTGCCGCATGTGCCGCCGCCAGCCGCGCACACACCATCACCCGCGTTCCTGATGTTTCACCCATACACCCTGTCTCTTTTTGGCGTGTACACGCATAACACGGCTGCGCCTCCGCGTAGTGTCAGCCTGCGAAGTGCTTGCTAAATTGACTGCCAGGCGCTTGCTTTCGCGGCATACTGCGTCCTGAGGCGTGGTTTCACCCGCCAGCCTCGCCCTCACCCGCTCGTTTCGCTGCCGACCAGCTCTCCCTCGCTCGCATGCTCTGCCACGTCCGCCAGCAGCGCCGCGTGCACCACGTGGCTGCGGCGCACCAGTTGGCGCAGCGTCGCCGGGTCGATCGTCTGCGCCGCATCGGAGAGCGCCTCGTCCGGGCGCGGATGCATCTCGACGATCAGTCCGTCGGCCCCGGCAGCGATGGCCGCAATCCCCATCGGCAGCACCAGCTCGCGCTTGCCCGTCGCATGGCTCGGATCGACGATCACCGGCAGATGTGTCAGCCCACTCAACAGCGGCACGCACGTCAGATCGAGCAGATTGCGCGTCTGTGGATCGTAGCTGCGCACGCCCCGCTCGCACAGGATCACGTTGGGATTGCCCTCCGCCAGGATATACTCTGCGGCGAGCAGCCATTCCTCCACCGTCGACGCGAATCCCCGCTTCAGCAGCACTGGCCGCCCCGACCGCCCCACCGCGCGCAACAGCGGATAATTCTGCATGTTGCGGCTACCGACCTGCAGGATATCCGACAGGGCGGCTACCTCCGCCACAAAGCCCGGCTCCATCACCTCGGTGACGATTGGCAGCCCTGCCGCCGCGCCCGCCTGCGCCAGCAATTCGACCCCACGCAATCCCAATCCCTGAAAGGCATACGGCGACGTGCGCGGCTTGAATGCGCCTCCCCGCAGCACCTGCGCCCCTGCCGCCCGCGCCGCGCGAGCCGCCTCCAGTATCTGCTCCTCGCTCTCCACCGAGCACGGTCCCGCGATAACCACCGGCTCGTCGCCGCCGATGCGCGCCTCGCCAACCTGCACCACGGTCTTCTCGGGCTGGAATGCGCGGCTGGCGAGCTGATACGCCGTAGCGAGCGGAAGAACCCGCTCGACCCCCGCCAGCGACTGTAGCTGTGCCTCGGCCTCAGGCGTCGCCGCTCCACGTGGCAGGCAAAAGACCTCACCTTGCGACGTGTGGATAGGCGTTGGGATATAGCCACCGGCGCGGCTTGCCAGTATGCGCGCGATCTCGTCACGCTCTTCGGGCGACGCACCCTCCCGTACCACTACGACCATAGCGAAAACCTCTCGTTCCAGTCCTCCGCGGCGGCACGTGTGCCGTGCTCACCCGCGATCATCATTCCCCGTATGTCACCATTGTCGCCATCGATCATGTGCCGGAGCCGTGTCCCTCGCGGGACGCTGCTACCGGGTCTGCGCGCACTTCACGACATTGGGAGAGGCTGGACCCCATGATCTGACCTGTAACCACCTGGACCTGCAGTGATACACCTGTCCCGCGCAAACCGGCTGGTCGTGGGCAACAAAAAAGCAGAGGACATCTCCTCTGCTACCCCTCCGACCCGCCGTGGCTCGCGCGTTTCCGCCATCACAAACGCGCCCACCCGGAAGCCGGAGGGCAACGCCACCACCAGTAGGCGCTATGACGGACCGCCTGGCGATCCTCTTGTAACAGACTGCTGTGTTTGTTCATGGCACTCAGAGTATAGGGCGGCCACACAATAGGTGTCAAGCTGAGCAGACAATGCCTACCCGCACATACCCAATGCCACCCTCACACGTACTCTCTACAAGGGCGACGACCGATACACGTGAGCCAACGTGACAGCGCCGCCCTCCCTATGCCATACTGTGGCTGGCTAGCATATGGCTGAGGTCTTCCAACTGGGACCGACTGTATAGGACAGGGTTGGTAGGAACAGGATCATGGCCGAGGAATTTGATTATTACGCCTTTCTAGAGGTGCCCCCCGACGCCGACGAGGCGACGATCCGTATGGCCTACCGCACCCTCGCGCGCCGTTACCACCCAGACATCGCCGGTGATGGCAGCCTCGAGCGCATGCAACAGCTCAACGTCGCATACTACACCCTCAGCGATCCCGACCGCCGCCGCATCTATGATGCCCAGCGCCCTCAGCGCGCCGCGCCCATCAATGCTCCCCAGCCGAGCCAGACTGCAAGCGCGGCGACACCCTCTGCCTCGACCTCGCGAACCAGCGTGCTCTCCGCCACCTCCGGTCCCCTCGCGCGCATCGCCACGCTGGATACCGCCACCACCATACCAGTCACCGCCTTGTCCTTCTCCTGGGCCGGGCGTCAGCTTGGCCTCGGCCTCATCGACGGCGCCATCCAGATCTGGGACGCACCGGCGCTGCGAGCGGTCGCGACGCTCTCCTTTGGCTCCGGCATGAGCGCTGGCGTGTTGCACGAGCTACGCCTCTCGCCACAGGGCATCTTCGCCGCCGCGTGGGGCTTTCGCCTCGGCATGCGCATCTGGCACATCCCCGATGGCCGCACCGTCTGGAACACCGCCATCAACGCCCCCAGCGGCATGCTCGATCTCATCCTTGGTGACGCCCCACCTCTGGCCCGTATGGCGCTGCCCGACGCCCCGCTGGCCCTCGCCGACGACGACGCCTTCCGCTGGGCGCATGACGGACGACGCGGTACAGCCATTCTCTCGCGTCCCCTCGGCGGCCCCGTCGATCCCGCCTGGGCCATACCGCTCCAATGCCTCGAAACCACCAGCACCGGACTCTTTGGCAACGCCCCCGACGACCGCTGGCGCATTCACCAGCGCG
>DASVOW010000768.1:0-5823 GCA_036383155.1 Ktedonobacterales bacterium | reverse complement strand
GACTGTCGTCGACGATGAATGGTGGCTCATATAGCGCCAGCTTCGTGATGGCGAGGCCGTGTTTCGCCGCATCGAGGGCGAGCGCTGCGCCAGACGACATGCCAAATACGAAGGCCGATCCGCCGGCTTCGGCGATGAGAGCATCGAGATCCTCGATCTCACGCTCGGGTGAGTAGGGGAGTGTGTCTCCGCTCTCACCGCGCCCGCGACGGTCGTAATGGTAGACGGTGAAGTGCTCGGCCAGGAGTGCCGCCAGCTGCTCCGTTCTTTGATCGATCGCTCGATATTGGAATGCGCCACCCACCAGTATGAGCACCGGTCCCTCACCGGACCGGTCGAAGGCGATTGTAGTGCCGTCGCGCGACGTGACTGTGCCCATAGGTTCACTCCGTTCATGTGCTGAATTCAGCATGTACAATCACCACGGTTTGCGGGTTCTCCACACGTCAGCAGGGACCGCATCGATCTCTGGGCGTCTCGTGTGGAGGTCTATCATACGATGGTCGGAGCCGGTTTTGAGATCTCGACATGCGGGAAGACGGAGTGGCAGGCGTGATCTCAAAGTGAAGGATAGCAGAAGCAGCTACACCCACCCAAACAGAATTGTGTCCACAAGCTTGCCCCGGCGTTACGACTGGCCACACCGCGTGCCTTTCGGATGTCAAGATCTGAATACCGGCTCCGACCTTCTGGTGAATACTGCATACAGAGGGCATCCGTGCCAGCATGAAACTCGGGTGTCAGTCGTCGAAGGCGGCCACGTCGAGCTGGCTGAGGCTGGCCGGATCGGCGACTGCGTCGATCGCGACGATCTTGCCGCCCGTGACTGTGAGACGCAGTACGAGGAACAGTTGCCCACGCCAGGCAACGGTGAGGCCCACGGCTCCGTTGATAAGCGCCGGCTGTGCACCGCGAGCACGTCCCGAGAACTGTTTGGCCACGGCTGACGCGCCGCGAATCTCGCTCGACGAGCCAGCAAGCACGGCTGCGGGGTCGGCGCGGAACACGACCTCTGGGTCGAGCAGCGTGAGCAGCGCCTCAAAGTCACCGGAGCGCGACGCGGCAAGGAAGGCATTGACAACCTCTCGCTGGGGAGTGATATCGGCGTCGGGAGCCGTCTCAGCTCCCTGCACCCGCCGCCGGGCGCGGCTCGCGAGCTGTCGCGCCGCGGTCGGGGAGCGCCCTACGATGGGCGCGATCTCCTCGAAGGGCACATCGAACATATCGTGCAGCACGAACGCGAGCCGCTCGGCAGGAGTCAGGGTGTCGAGTACCACGAGCAGCGCGAGACCGACTGAGTCGGCTAGGAGCGCTTCGTGCTCGGGGTCGATCCCATCCTCACGGCTCACGAGTGGGTCGGGCACATACGTGTCCATGGGCTCCTCGCGCCGCGACTTGCGCGAGCGCAGCATATCAAGGCACACCCGCGCGACAATCGTCGTCAGCCATCCACCCATGTTCTCGACACCGCTGGTGTCGGAGTGGCTGAGATGGAGCCACGACTCCTGCACAGCATCGTCCGCCTCGGTCTGAGAGCCGAGCATGCGGTACGCCACCGCGCGCAGGTGGCTTCGGTGCGCCTCGAATTGCTCCGCGAGCCATATGTTTTCGTTATTTTCGGTCATCATGCTGTGCTCCTCTTGACCCTCAGGCTATAGCCTCTCGGCGCAACATTGAGCCACCTCGATAGGAACGGAGTGCCTATCCAAACGCCCGTCACCTGGCACTCGATGGAAGGCGAATGGGCATCTCTAGCAGCTTCATCGCCGGTACATGTCTCATTGCCCTGGCCACGCCAGTGGTCTCTTTTTTCGCGGGTGAAAACCTGTTCGGCAATCGGTCACATTTTCTCGTCGCGCACCGTCAGTGTGGTGACGTGTGAAACTCGCCGGATGTGACAGGGGAGACCGGCTCCTCCCGTGGAACGCAGGCGGGCGACCTTGTCAAGCTGGCACGTGGGATAGTCAGCATCCCGATTGCAGAAGAACATGTATGGGCATTCAGGAAAGACTCCTGAAGCCTCCTGGAGGAAAACTAACCATGCAAGCGCGTATGAGCAACCCAGCAACGATTATTCCTGATGCCATGCAGGGCATACAGACACTGATAAAGGCCGCAGGACAGGGGGGAGTGCCGCAGACAACGCTTGAGCTTGTCCACCTGCGCGCGAGCCAGATCAATGGCTGCAGCTACTGCGTTGACTCTGGCGCACGCAGCGCCAAGAAGGCAGGCGAAACAGACGAGCGCATCTTCGCCGTGGCGGCCTGGCGGGAGGCGCCGTACTTCACCGACGCGGAACGCGCCGCGCTAGCACTCACCGAGTCTGCCACCCGTCTGGCCGACCGGGCTGATCCGGTCCCCGATGAGATCTGGGAAGAGGCCACTCGCCACTATGACGAGAAAGGGCTCGCGGCCCTGCTGCTCATGATCGGCGTCACCAACCTCTTCAACCGCCTCAACGCCCCCATCAAACAGGTGGCGGGCGCGGGCTGGTAATCCGGCTGAGCGGCACCGAGGAGCGCGATGATCGGTCACATTCCGTTGTCGCGCTCCGTCAGAGTGGTGATCGGCGAGAGGTGCGCCCACTTTGGAGTCCACGTCCCTGAGTCGATGTGTGCTTGAGTAACGAACGGAGACGATCACGTGGCGGCGTCGATTGCCAGCGGTGCGCGGAATGGATCAGACCCTTGGTCGCAAGAAGCGCAGCGCCGATGGCACAACGCCGCTTCCTGGCCAATCTGCGCCAAAGCATGCTTCTGCTATACTCGGACTGGAGTATGCCGCAGGCCACGGCCGTGGCCCCGGGCGCGGGAATAGGGTCTGGCAACCTCTGTCGTTCCTCCTTCGTTTTGCTCGGATACTGTGTCGTGTAGAGGGGTGTTGTGTGTCCGGCTTCTTCACATCCATTGAGGCAAATGCGCGTAGTCCATTGCGATCCAGTGCATTTCTGCGATTGTGGCTGGGGCTGAGTGTTTCGTATGTGGGAGATCAGTTTACGGCGATTGCATTGCTCTGGCTGGTCTTACAACTGACCGGGTCAGGGGTCGCCGTAAGTCTCGTGCTGCTGTGCTTTCAACTCCCCGGCATGGTGACGGGGCCATTGCTTGGAACGCTGTTGGATCGGTGGCAGCCTCGTCTAGTGATAGGAATAGATAACTGTGTACGCACGCTCCTGATCGGGGCTATTCCCGGTCTCTATCGGTTGGGAGCCTTGCAGTTGTGGCATATCTATGCCCTGGCGTTGCTGGCGGGGGCGCTCTCTCCGGCTACTGGGGCAGGTATTCGTGTCATCTTGCCACATCTTGTGGCTGAGGATGCCCTTGAGCGTGCAAATGCGCTTTCCTCAGGCAGTTTTCAGTTCGCGTCGCTTCTTGGTCCGGCGCTGGCGGGAATTGTGGTCACTCAGGTGGGTGGGCCGTGGGCATTGCTGATTGATGCGGTGAGCTTTCTGCTCATGGGGCTCCTCGTCTTTTCGCTGCCGCCCATCGCGCGTCACACCATCACAGCAGCGTCGCCGGAAAAGAAACAATGGTTGTTCGGTGGCTTTGATCTGCTCATCCACAGGAAGGAGATTCGTCTCCTCACGGGCTTATCGGTGATCTTCTTTTTCTCGTATGGTCCGCTCGAAGCGGCCCTGCCGCTCTACAGCGATAGGACGTTGCATGCCGGTGCAGAGGGTTACGGCTTGCTCTGGACCGGCTTCGGCGTAGGAGCGCTGGCCGGCACGTTCCTCACCGGCTTCGTTGCCGCGCGCTTCCGGGCCGGGATAAGCCAGCCGCTCATTGCAATCCTATGGGGAGGCTTTCTCTGCCCGCTGATGATCGTCCATTCGTTGCCCATTGCGCTTCTGTGCCTGGCACTGGGAGCATGCTCCTGGGCGCCGTATATGCCGATAGAGACGTCCGTTTTGCAGCGACTCATTCCGCCTGCGATGCGCGGGCAGGTATTCGGAGCGCGCCTTGCCATTACGACCGCGGCGGCTCCGCTTGGGGCAGTGGTCGGCGGGTTCCTGTTACAATATCTCTCAGCACCAATCGTCATTGGCATTTCTGGAATCGCGTGTATTTTGGCGGGAGTAGGAGGATCACTATCGCCAACGATGCGCAGCCTGGGCGGAAGGACGAAGAGTGACCTGATGATGGTACAGGAGTGATTGCTATGGTAGAGCAAGCCCCACAGTATGAGAGATCGATGACGACTCACCACAACAGCACAGCGGTGCTTAGTCTCGTCTGTGCCGTCTTGTGGCCCCTGAGTTTTCTCGTTCCTGCGATCTTCAACGTCGTGACGGGTGGTCCGCGATTGCCTGGCTCGACGTTGCCAGAGCCACTCATTCAACTCTTCCAGCTTGGCTTCGCTATCCTTCCCGTCGCGAGCATTATTGCTGGTAGTGTTGGTGTCTACCGCGCCTTGAGCCAGCACGAGCTACGCAACACTCTCTGGCAGGCGGTGGTCGGCTTGGCGCTGGGCTGTATGTGGCTTGTAGGAGTCTTCGTGCTGTCCTTTGCCGGGGTGGCGCTGGTACACCGGCTGTCTCACCTCTTTGGGTAAGCCGATTTGCAGGGCGATCGGCTCGTCCAGGCTCACCGCTGGGAGGGAAGAAGGTGCAACGCGCTATCGACAACCGCCACGCCGGCCCACACACGGATCGCGTATGTGGGCCGGTGACATGAAGAATACGGGCAAACCCAGGCTGAGTTAGCGCTTGGGGCGTGGCGGGCGGGCGATGTAGACGTAGGCAAAGACGGCAGCGATGCCGCCGATGATCGGGCCGATGAGGTAGACGACGACGAACTGCAGCCAGTCTACTTTGACGCCAGCGAAGAAGTCGACCACAGCGGGACCAAAGTCACGCGCAGGGTTGACGATGGCGCCAGTGGCAGGACCGATGAACATGATGATTGCGCCCAGCGCCAGGCCGATGGTGAGGCCAGCCCAGCCAGCGGGCGCACGGCTGTCCACGGCTGATCCCATGATCGCCAGCACCAGAATTGCGGCGCCAAGCGCCTCGATGGCCATGCCCTGAACCATGCTGGTGTTCGGGGCCAGGGACCCAGCGCCCAGGTGGCCGAGGGTCGCGGCGTCTTGGCCGTAGACGATGAGAATGGCGGCAGCGCCGGCAACGGCGCCGAGCACCTGACCCAGGAGGTACGCCAGCACCTCAGACCAGGGAAAGCGTCCGATGGCCGCAAGCCCCAGTGTCACGGCAGGGTTGACGTGCGCGCCGGAGATCTTGCCGACGACCTGGACGATCACAAACAGCGCGAGGCCATGCGCCAGCGCGACGAGCAGCAGATTGGCGAGACCTGTCGACTGGCCGCGAGCCGCCGCGATACCCGCCATGGCAGCGGCGCCGCCGCCGATGAACACGAGCAGGAAAGTGCCCAGCGCCTCAGCCAGGAAGCGCTCTACAAGTGTTGGTTGACGCACCACGATTCCGGTTCTCCTTTAATTGTCGCGAGAGTCGATGTGCTGGAGCAACGATCTACAAACCATGTGTCTGGTGGCAAAAGCCGCGCCAACACCCGATGTCTGCCTGATATCTGAAGGCATTCTCACCTACTTTAGACGGATGAGCTCAGCGAGACGCTACAGCAGAGCACACGGATTCGTGGCATAGTGGCCGTTATTGTTTCATTCGCCCTCGCCGAGGTGCGTCTGGAACCAGCCGAGGATGCGGGCGAGGTAATCTTCGCGGTGCTCCGGCGGGCCGACGCGCAACATGGGGTGCGAGCCGCCGGGGTAGCGGGCGAACTCGACCTCGCAGCCTGCCTTCTTCAACGTGATGAACATCTGCTCGCCCTGGCCGATGGGGCAGCGCTC
>DASVOW010000767.1:0-5756 GCA_036383155.1 Ktedonobacterales bacterium | reverse complement strand
CAGACCAACCTGCTGAGCCGCCTGGTGAATGACCTGGTAGATGTCTCCCGAATCCAGGCAAACAAGCTGGAGCTGCGCCCGCGCAAGTGCAACCTGAGCGACATCGTTCGCGACGTCGTGCGAGAGCAGCGTCTCGCCTGGCTGGGCCGTGCTATCAGCCTCAGCCTTCCCGACGTAGCTGTCCAGGTACACGGTGACGCCGATCGCCTCGGCCAGGTCGTCACCAACTACCTGACGAATGCGCTGAAGTACTCCCCGGCAGAGCGGCCCGTGGCCGTGCGCCTCTGCATCAAGCCGCAGCCGCACAGCGACAGCGCCGGCACACCGGACGACGCATCATATATCGCACGGGTGGAGGTACGCGACGAAGGACCCGGCCTGCCATTGGACAAGCAGCAGCACATCTGGGAGCGGTTCCACCGCGTGCCAGGAGTCGAGGTACAGTCCGGCACCGGTGTCGGGTTGGGCCTCGGTCTCCACATCAGCAAAACCATCATCGAGCACCACGGCGGGCAGGTTGGCGTCGAGAGCGCGTCTGGAGAGGGGAGTACCTTCTGGTTCACCATTCCTCTCGTGGATGCTTCGTAGGCGTGCTACCTCCTGGTGGGGCCACGCGCCATTCCTATATGCGCTAACCCCACCAGAAGGACACCGCGAGGATGCAGTAGAGGCCAATCAGCGCCAGTCCCTCCAGCCATGTCGATTTGCCATCGTAGGTGATCACCGTGCCGAGCAGCGCCGAGAGACCAAGCGCGACCACCAGCAGCGGCGGTAGGACGAGCGTGAGGTGCGCGCCGCCCAGCACTAAGCTGAGCAGCACCAGCACAGGCGTCAGCCCAAGCGCCACTTGTAGCGAGCTATTCAGAATCACGCTTATGGCATAGTCCATCTTATTGCGCGAGGCCAGTTGGATGCCCACGAAGTTCTCTACCGCGTTGCCCGCGAGCGCCACAATCACCAGGCCGGTGAACGCCTCGGAGAGGTGCAGCACGGCGATAGCCGGCGTGAGCGCGGTGACAAACCAATCAGAGACGAACGCCGCGCCCACCCCGGCGAAGACCAGCACCGCGATGGCGAGCCAGAGCGGCCACGTTGTCTTGCCTTCCTGAGCCTTCTCGTCACTGGTTTCGTGCGGCACGTTCATAGGTCCGCCCGCCAGCGAGACGGGAATACTTGCGGCGAAGACGACCAGCAGCACGATGGCGCATGCGATGCTCAGTGCCTCTTCATGTGTGCTCGCTGGCGTGTGCAGCCCCTGCGCCAATGTCGGTATCACCAGCGCAGAGACGGCGAGTAAGAGTAGGGTCGCTACTGTGCGCGGCGCCTCAGATGCGAACTTCTGTGTGCCAAAGCGCAGCCCACCTACGAAGAACGCCAGGCCCAGCACGAGCAGACTATTGCCCAGGATCGAGCCGGCGATCGCCGCCTGCACGACGCCGATGAGCCCCGCGCGCAAAGCAAAGATGCCGACGAATAACTCCGGCAGGTTCCCAATAGCCGATTGCAGTACGCCGGTGGCGCCCGGATTCATATAACAGCCGAGCTGGTCTGTGGCCTCTCCGACAAGCGCTGCCAGTAGCCCAAGCGCCACGCCCGACACGACGAATGTCAGCACCGCGTTCGCATGGGTGAAGTTCAAGATGCCCGCCAGGACCGTAGCGACAGCCGCACCGCCCAGGATAATCTTCGATTGGCGCTCCAGCACACGGAGTGGATTCGCCGAGACAGCAGGCGTCCCCTTCCCACCGGCTCCACGTCCAGCGTTCCCCATGGACGCCTCCGTCGTTCTCTCATTGCTTCGCATAGTAGCTCTCAAATGTAGCTCTCAAGTGTAGCTCTTGTCCGTGTGCAACCAGCGTCGCACGACGTATGCCGTCCCCCGATTCACTGCGCCGCTTGGCAGGCATCACGCGCACTATTGCGTACAGCCGGAATGATGCATGCTCGATACTATGAAGGAGTCACCAGAAGCGTCTGCGGTACCTTTCTCGGCAAATGCGTTGTGGGGCGACCATCGCGTGGTATACAATCCGTAGCGTAGTGCCCGCGTCAGCGGGCGCCGATCCGAGTAGTACGGCTTCAGAGCAGAAATGAGGTGAGCGCGTGCGCAGCAGCGCCGTCGTGACGGATTCCTCGGATGATAATCAGCAGCGGCAACCATCGCCGCCCGACGACATGCATGATGTGTATCGCATAGACGAGGATCGCCCGGATCGCCCGCGCGAGGCATGCGGAGTATTTGGCATCTACGCCCCCGGCGAAGATGTTGCGCGCATTACCTATTTCGGCCTCTACGCCCTCCAGCATCGGGGACAGGAGAGCGCTGGCATCACCACCGGCGACGGTGCCACGCTCTACACCCACCGCCAGATGGGTCTCGTAGCCCAGGCATTCACCGAAGAAAATCTCGCCGAGCTACGAGGTCACCTCGCCATTGGTCACACGCGCTACTCCACCACCGGATCGAGCCGCATCGAGAACGCCCAGCCGTTCGTCGTAGACGGCACGCTCGGACCTCTTGCCCTTGGCCACAACGGCAACCTGACCAACGCGCTGACACTGCGCGATCGCCTGCTTTCCGAAGGCGAGACGCTGGTGACGACCAGCGACAGTGAGATGATCGCGCGCCTCATCGCCTCCGCTCCCGGCGCCACCTACGTCGAAAAGCTACACCGCGTCATGCCGCTGCTTCAAGGCGCATATAGCCTCGTACTGTTGACGCCCAATGAAGTTATCGGCGTGCGCGATCCACATGGCGTGCGCCCCCTCTCCATCGGGCGCGTGCAAGATCACTGGATCATTGCCTCTGAGACCTGCGCTATCGATACGGTAGGCGGCGACTCGGTACGTGATGTCGCGCCAGGTGAGATCGTCGTGATCGACGGCAACGGCGAGGCTGGCCTGCATAGCTATGTCGGCCAGCCCTCCACCGCATCGGCTGCCTGCCTCTTCGAATACATCTACTTCGCCCGTCCCGATAGCAACATCAACAACCGCTCGCTCTATCTCGCGCGGCAGCGCATGGGCGCGGAGTTGGCGCGCGAGTTCCCCATCGCTGCCGATATGGTCATCGGCGTGCCCGACTCGGCGACGCCTGCCGCTGCTGGCTATGCGGCGGCGCGCGGCCTGCCCTACGCCGACGGCCTGATCAAAAATCGCTACATCGGCCGCACCTTCATTCAGCCCGATCAGCGGTTACGCCAGCTTGGCGTAAAGATGAAATTCAACGCTCTAAGTGCCGTGCTCGGCGGCAAGCGCGTCGTCATGATTGACGATAGCGTTGTGCGTGGCACCACCGTCCGCCCACTGGTGAAGCTGCTGCGCGACGCCGGTGCTGCCGAGGTCCATCTCGGGATCACCTCGCCGCCGTTTCGCTGGCCCTGCTACCTTGGGCTCGATGTCGCCCGCCGCGAAGAGTTGATCGCGGCGCGGCTGCCAGATGCCGAGGCCATCGCTCGCGAAGTCGGCGTCGATAGCCTGCACTACCTTACCCTCGACGGGCTGATCGCCGCCATAGACCTGCAACGCGACACATTCTGCACCGGCTGCTTCACCGGCCTCTATCCTGTCCCGGTGCAAATGGACCTCGCCGATAAGCTGGCTCTGGAGCGCGAGCAGCGGCCTGCGGCCGCGGGCGTCTCATAGCGCCCGCCTCCCAGTCCAAGGTCACATGTCCCAACTAGTGCGAAATGTCTTTTAAGGAGTGCGAGAAGATGGCGAGCCTGCGTGATGTCCTGTCGCGGTTGCTTTCCGTTCCTGGCGTGCGCACGTCTGTGCTGGTCGGTCGCGACGGCTTGCCCATCGAAGCCGCTGGGCGTGGCGACCAGCGATTCTACGACACGCTTGGCGCACTCGGTGCGAGCGCATTGAGCACCACCGAGGCACTGGGGCAAGATTTGGCGCAAGGGCGCACCGTCGCCACGCTTCTGGAGTACGAAGATGGCCTGGTCAGCGTGGACCCCATAGGCGACTACGCGGCCATGGTGACGCTCGCCGAGAGCGCAGCCAGCCTGGGAACCATCCGCCGCACGGTGCGCTCCAGTCGCGATGAGATGCTCCGCCTGCTCGACATGCGCTGATGCGCGATCGTACCCATCCAGCCATTCCCTTGGAGTAACACGATGACTTCCTCCGCCGACGCCTACACCAGCGCCGGCGTCAACCTTGACGCCTCAGACCGCGCGAAGCTGCGCATGCGCGACGCCATCCGAGCCACCCACGGCCCTCAGGTGCTTGGGGGCATGGGGGGCTTCGGCGGCCTCTTTGCCATCGGCGCGCTCGGCATGCGCGACCCTGTGCTGGTCTCCTCCATAGACAGCGTCGGCACCAAGCTCAAGATCGCCTTCGCCATGAACCGCCACGACTCCATCGGTGCGGACATCGTCGCGCACTGCGTGGACGACATCCTCGTCTGTGGCGCTCGCCCGCTCTTCTTCCTCGACTACCTCGGCCTCGGCGCCATGAACGAAGATCAGGCGGTAGAGGTCGTGCGTGGCGTCGCGGAGGGCTGCCGCGACGCGGGCTGCGCGCTGATTGGCGGCGAGACCGCCACGCTGCCCGGCATCTACACGCCCGGCGAATATGACCTCGCTGGCTGCATCGTCGGCGTCGTTGAGCGCGACCGCATCATCACCGGCGAAGCGATCCGCCCCGGCGACATCGTGTTCGGCTTCCCCTCGGCAGGCCTCCATACCAACGGCTATTCGTTGGCGCGGCGCATCTTCGAGTACGACGACCTCCACGCGTTCGTGCCCGAGCTTGGCCGTTCCCTCGGCGACGAATTGCTGCAGCCGCACCGCAGCTACCTGCGCCCCGTTGCGCCCCTGCTCGATGCCGGCCTCGTCACCGGCATGGCCCATATCACCGGCGGCGGCCTGACCGACAACCTCCCCCGCGTGCTGCCCCACGATGTTGCCGTCGATCTGGACGCGACCACCTGGGAGGTCCTGCCGATCTTCCGCCTCATGCAGCGCCGGGGCAACATCGCCTGGGCGGAGATGCAGCGCGTCTTCAACCTCGGCCTCGGCTTCCTCGTCTGCACTCGCCCGGCCAACGCGGAAGCAGCACTTCACCTCGCGAGCCAGTTCGGCGCGCGGCGAGTCGGCATAGTGCGCCAGCGCCAGGATGACGAGCCCCAAGTGCGCGTGCTCGGCTTAGGAGACGGCGCATGAGCAACGCTTCGAGCCGAACCGCGACACCACGTGACGGCGATATACCCACCATCGGCGTGCTGGTCGCAGGTCGCGGCTCCAACCTCCAGGCGATCCTCGATGCCATCGCACGCGGCGACCTGCGCGCGCGCGTCGGCATCGTCATCTCCAGCCGCGCCAACGCGCCCGCGTTGGAGATCGCGGAGTCCCACGGCGTGCCCACCCGCGTGATCGCCCCCCGCGACTACGCCTCACGTGCGGAGGAAGGCGCTGCCATCATAGTGGCGCTCCGCAGCGCTGGCGTCTCGCTTGTCGTGCTGGCCGGCTACAACCGCATCTTCGATCCCAGCGTCGTGCGCGCGTTTCCCCTGCGCATCGTCAATATCCACCCTTCCCTGCTGCCAGCCTTCTCTGGGGGAATGGCCCCGCGTCCGCAAGCCGAGGCGCTGGCCGCTGGTGTGAAGATCACTGGCTGCACCGTCCACTTCGTCACCGAAGAAGTAGATGCCGGCCCCATCATCGCCCAGGCCGCCGTTCCCGTTCTCGATGACGACACCGTCGAAAGCCTCTCCGCCCGCATCCTGGCCGAGGAGCATCGCCTGCTGC
>DASVOW010000766.1:0-4694 GCA_036383155.1 Ktedonobacterales bacterium | reverse complement strand
CCTACATCAGTTTTTACGATCCTGACGGCATCGCCTGGGAGTTGTACGCCATGGCACGAGGGAGTCGCCGAGGCCCCTGGTGGTAGTCGCCGAGGTCCCGCGTCTGCCCTGAGCATGGGGCAGACGCGGGCCCTATGGTGTGGACAGTTCCCTAGCCTGTGGGTGAGGTCCCGCGCAGAGCCTCACCGGCGGGCCAGGGAAATGCCTAGTCCATGTTACTTACCCCGATGATGGGGCATATGCACCACCACCACACTACACTTGTGGATGGCTCATCTCAGGGACCGCACGAGCGAGTCACACTGAGAGTGTGCCGCCCGGTCACCACATCGTACCAACACGGAGCAAGGAGACCAGAAGGAGACTACCATGACCCAACCCGGCATGACCCCAGAACCCAGCATGGCCCCACCGTCCGTCATGACCCATCCCGACGTCCACCCCTTCAACGTCAACTTCCCAGACGAGGCGCTCGCCGACCTCCGCCGCCGCATCGCCGCGAATCGCTGGCCCAGCAAGGAGCTCGTCACAGATCGATCGCAGGGCGTCCAGTTGGCGACGCTGCAGGCCCTCGCGCGCTACTGGACAACCGACTACGACTGGCGCAAGGCCGAGGCGCGGCTGAACGCGCTGCCACAGTTCACGACCGAAATCGACGGGGTCGACATCCACTTCATCCACGTGAAGTCACAGCACGCGAACGCATTGCCGCTGATCATGACGCACGGCTGGCCGGGCTCGGTGATTGAACTGCTCGAGACCGTCGGCCCGCTCACCGATCCGACCGCGCATGGCGGGAGCGCCGATGACGCCTTCCACCTCGTGTTGCCGTCGCTGCCGGGCTACGGCTTCTCCGGCGAGCCGACCGAACTCGGCTGGGATTCCGGCCGCGTTGCGCGCGCCTGGGCGGAGCTGATGCGCCGCCTTGGCTACACCCGCTACGTCGCCCAGGGCGGCGACGTGGGCGCCGAGGTGACCGATGCCCTGGGTCGCCAGGCACCTCAGGGGCTGCTCGGCATCCACCTGAACCTGCTCGTGACGGCGCTGGCCGGCCCCCAGCCGGCGGACTCCGAGGAGGAACGCGCGGCGCTCGACGCGCTCAAGACGTTCACGACGAGCGGCTTTGGCTACTTCCTGGAGCAGGCCACGCGGCCGCAGACGATCGGCTACGCGTTGCTGGATTCACCCGTCGCCCTGGCAGCGTGGCTGCTCGACCACGACACAGACAGCTACTACAAGATCTCACGCGCCTTCGTCGACGGGGAACCCAGCGGCAATCTCACGCGGGATCACATCCTCGACAACATCACGCTGTACTGGCTGACGGGCACTGGGGCCTCGGCGGCCCGGTCGTACTGGGAGAGCGGACGAACTCGTGCGGCCGCTGCCGGCCAGGCTCCCCCACAGGTCTCGCTCCCGGTCGGCTTCACCACCTTCCCCGGCGAGATCTGGCGCGCTCCGCGCAGTTGGGTCGAGAAGTCCTATCCCACCCTCATCTACTACAACCAGGTCGACAGGGGTGGCCACTTCGCCGCCTGGGAAGAGCCGGAACTCTTCTCCGCCGAGCTGCGCTCGGCGTTCCGCCCACGGCGCTAACGGAGCGCCGTGGGGCCAGGGGTTACGGGCGCTCAGAGCGAGCGCTCCGACAGGTAAAGGAGCAGAGCTAGAATGAAAGCCGCATATATTACTGCTCAGCACGGTGGTCCAGAAGTGATCGAGTATGGGGATGTGGAGCAACCGCGCGTTGGAGCCGGTGAGATTTTACTGAAAGTGCATGCTATTGGTATTTCTCCGCAGGAGCTCGAATGGGCTCCCACGTGGCAGACTGCCGATGGGCAAGAGCGTGCGAAGCCCATCATCCTGGGGCATGAGATTTCTGGTGCAGTTGTTGCATTCGGTGCGGGTGTCACAGCATTTCATGTGGGTGACGACGTCTATGGACTGAGCAGTTTCTTGCGAAATGGTGCCCAGGCTGAATATACCATTGTCACACCAGCTGAAATTGCCCTGAAGCCTCGTCGTAGTAGCCACCTTGAGGCAGCAACGTTACCGCTTTCGGCACTGACTGCCTGGCAAGCATTCTTTGAGCAGGGATCGCTGAAGCGCGGACAGAAAGTCTTGATTCAAGGAGCTGCTGGTGGTGTAGGAAACTATGCGGTGCAGATCGCGCATTGGGTTGGCGCGCAGGTGATCGCCGTCGCATCAACACGGCAGCAAGAGTTTTTGCGTGAACTTGGTGCAGATCAGCTGATTGATTACACAACGATGCAGTTTGAAGATGTTGTCCACGATGTTGATTTTGTGTTGGATACCATTGGTGGCGATACACAGCAACGGTCATTTACGGTGCTGAACAAAGGTGGTACCCTGGTTGGTATTGCGAGCGAGCAGGAGAATAGACTCTTTGAGTGGGCGAAGCACTATGAACGGGATGCGAAGTGGTTTATTGTTCGCCCTGACACTGAGCAACTCGCACGCATTGCCGAGTTAGTTGATGAAGGTCATCTGAAACCGATTGTGAATAGCGTCTATCCATTAGCTGAAACGCGCCAGGCATATGAGCATAGTTTGAGTGGTCATATGCGTGGCAAAGTTGTCATTCAGGTGGTGGAGTAGCTTCATACAGTATCCCAGTTGGTAAATGCCCTGAACAGTGAGTACCATTGGAGGGTCGATGCACAATCAGCTCAGACGCGTGTGAGGCCGCCACAACGTCTTGGCCCTGCTGACGGAGCAGATGGACGAGCTTCGAGCCGATAAGCCCACTCCCGCCGAGCACAACGATCCTCATGGTGAACTTCCTTTCAGTTGTTGCAGGAAGCTCCTGCACGCCATTCGGTCTGCGCGCACGCGTGGTCCACACAGCACTCCGTCTTGTGCCACCTCGCCGAGACCTCGCCGAGACCTCGGGCGTGACATACTTGTCTGTTATCTCCGCCACGCATGGTGATGACCGCGTCGCCGCCCGTCCGGTCGCTGGCCTCCCCGCGCCTGAGGGCCGTGCGGCGACTTGGGGACCCGACGCGGCACTCGATAACGCGCCCATGTGCGCCACCGACAGCAACAGGAAAGCGCTTGAAGCGGCCTTCGAGTGCGAACTGAGGAGCTACGAAGCGCATCGGGCTCAGGGCAACAACAAGGCCGATGCCGAACCGCAGCCCCTCGGTGAGGCTAGGCAGGGGCCTGCACGGCCTGGGCCGCCGTCTCGATGAGCTGCAACACATCGTCCGGGTGGGAGACCATCGCCACATGGTTCGAGGCGATTTCGACGGTGGTCGCCCCCATGCGCTTGGCAAACAGCCGCTCGGCATCGGGCAGGATCGTCTGGTCGCCGTCGGCCACCATGAACCAGGTCGGCAGCGCCTTCCAGACAGGGACGCCCATCACGTCGTCGTAGGCGGAGAGGGACAGCGGCTGCTGCACTGCGAACATGACCCTGGCCTTCACCGGATCAACGTCAGCCGCTCTTCGCCGCCGAGCGCAGCGGGCGGAACGCCCGCTGCGCTGAACGGAGCGTCGTGGGACTAGTGGGCAGAAGGCACACGCCCCGCCCCCTGGTCCCACCCCACGAGCGGCAGCGGCGATAGCGCACCGACGACTCGTCCCCCGCAATTACTAACCTCCTCACACCCTCGAATTCGCCCCACTGCTAGCATGCCGTATGCTCCCCATGCGGCGAGCCTCACCCACAGGCTAGGGAAATGCCTAGTCCGTGTTCCTTACCCCGATGATGGGGCATGTGCACCTCCACAGCGCTACACTTGCGGATGCCCCGCATCAGGGGCTCCACTGCGAGGCGCAAGGCGCAGCCAAGACGCGCCGCCATGCAGCACCGGCAAACAGCACTACTGGTACGCAGCAGTTCCAGCACGGAGCAAAGAGACCAGAAGGAGATCAGCATGACCCAACCCGGCATGCCCCCACAACCCAGCATGACCCCGCCGCCCGTCATGACCCATCCCGACATCCGCCCCTTCCGCTTCACCGCGTCGGACGAGGCCCTCGCTGATCTCCGCCGTCGTGTCGCGGCGGTCCAGTGGCCAGAGCGGGAAACGGTCACGGATGCGTCGCAGGGCGTGCAGCTCGCGACGATGCAGAAACTCGCGCGTTATTGGGCGACGGACTACGACTGGCGCACGGTGGAGGCGAGACTGCACGCCCTGCCGCAGTTCGTCACCGAGATCGACGGGCTCGACATCCATTTCATCCACGTGCGCTCGCCACATGACGGTGCGCTGCCGCTCATCGTCACGCACGGCTGGCCCGGCTCGATCATCGAGCAGCTCAAGATCATCGATCCGCTCACCGACCCCACGGCCTATGGCGCGAGCGCGGAGGACGCCTTCCATCTAGTGATCCCGTCGCTACCGGGCCACGGGTTCTCGGGCAAGCCGGCCACGACCGGCTGGGATCCGATTCGCATCGCGCGCGCCTGGATCGTGCTGATGCAGCGGCTCGGCTACACGCGCTATGTGGCGCAGGGCGGCGACTGGGGGAATGCCGTCACGGAGCAGATGGCGCTGCAGGCACCGCCAGAACTGATCGGCATCCATACCAACATGCCGGCCACCATACCAGACGACATTGCCAAGGCTCTCGCCTCCGGCGGTCCGGCGCCAGCCGGACTCTCGGCAGATGAGAAGTACGCCTGGGATCAGCTCGACTACTTCTACAAACACGGCGTCGCCTACGCC
>DASVOW010000765.1:0-2807 GCA_036383155.1 Ktedonobacterales bacterium | reverse complement strand
AATCAGGGCGATGGTGAGCTGAGCCTCCATACGACGGACATCACTGCGGACGCGACGGTCCGCGTGGATGTCATCCACGGGCTTCCGCTCGATGGTCCAATTCTGCTGCCCGTAGCCGAGGATCTGCCTTTCATCGCGCGGCCCTACACGCGACGCGAGCTGGAAGCAGGTGAGCGGCTTGCCGAACGCTACCACGTGACGTTGCGCCGCAATGTCGCCCCCATCCAGTTCATCGGCACCGGCCCAACGCTCAACGAAGCGACCGACAACGCCATTGCGCGTGCGGCGAGCGTGCTGGAGATGACACAGGCCGAGGTGCGCAACCGCTGCACCATCACTGGCTCGGTCGAGATTGGTCGCTTGCCTGGCGTGGTGCAGCTGACCATGCTGGCACCGCTCGACCGGCTCGACACCATTGGCATTGGCGCCCTCGCGCGCCAGCACTACGGACTCTAGCGAGCAGCGGCTGGCCGGTTCCGCGCAACGAAGCGTGTGGAAGTGGTACAGGCAGGTGAGGTCATCGAGAGCGCGCTCGTGAATATCGCGGTGGCGCCCACGCCATTCCTTGGCGCCCTGGCCGTCACAGATGCCTCCGCCCTCAGCCGTCCCTGGCTCACCCAGGCCGTGCCGCGAAGCATCGGGCTCGCCGCGATCGGCGCGCACCTGAGTCCACTCTCACCCGTGGAGGATGAGGCGCTCATGATCGACCTGGCCCCACTGCTCCAATGGTTTGACCATGCGTACATAAGGGCGTTGATAGAGGAAGGTCTGCTGGGTGACGACATAGTGCAGACGCATATACAGATCCAGCGCCGATTTGTTATTTTGCGCGACATGCAGCGCGATTTTGGGATAGTGGTGCTGGCGCGCCTGCTGCTCCGCGGTTTGCAGCAGGCGCGTGCCGATCCCCTTATGACGCCAATTATTGAGCACTGCGAGCGCATCGACATACCATTCATCGTCCGCCGCCTCCCGTTCGAGCCAGTTTCCAACGGCGGCGTTGAGCCGTGCCTCGTCTCGACCGCCAAAGCTCAAAACCAACCCGACCACCTCTGCGTTGTGGACAGCGACCTGGGCGTTTTGATAGCTAAAGCGATTGCCCTCCTGGCGGAAGTAGTGCTCTAAACGCTCGATCCACCCGCTCTCGTGTTCCTCTCCTAGAGGATACGTGACGTGTGTATGCGTATACGCTGAGTAAAGGAGGACCGCCGCTACTTCAGCGTCCGCTGGCTGTGCTGGCCTGATCTGTATCGATTCTCGCATCGTTTCTCATATCATTTCTCATAGCGCTGGTTGCTATCAGGTCCTGCGCGCGTAGCCGTTGCACGTCGCGCATCGGTGGAGCCCCAAAGAGGCTCTTGTACTCCCGATTGAAGTGGGAGGCGTCGCGGTACCCCACGCGATAGGCCGCGCGTGCCGCGTCGAGGTCTTCGCCCAGCATCAGACGGCGTGCCTCCAGCAGCCGCAGCCGCTTTTGGTACTGCAAGGGGCTCATCGCCGTCACGGCCTTGAAGTGATGGTGCAACCCCGACACGCTCATCCCCAGCTCGCGCGCCATCTGCTCGATGCGCAGGGGCTGATCAAAGTCTTGCTGGAGGCGCTCGATCGCTCGAGTGATGCGGGGGGTGTACCCTCCTAAGAGCGCCAGGTGCCGGAGCCGGGCGCCCTGCTCTCCCATCAGGAGACGGTAGATAATTTCCCGCGTGATCAGCGACATCAGGACCGGCGCTTCGGCCGGGGCATCCAGCAGCCTGACGAGCCGCACCACGGCGTCCAGCAGGTCCACATCCACCGAACTGACCGCGATGGCCCGCACCTCCGCAGGACCCGGAGGCGAGGCGTGAGAGGAGTAACCGGCCTCCACCATGACCGCGCCGACGAGAGCAGGGGCGAGTTCCAGGCGGAGGCTGAGGAACGGCCGCTCCTTCGAGGCTTCGATGACCTTGCCGACGCTAGGCAGCTCAACGGTGGACAACAGGTAGTGCGCGGGGTCATAGCGGTAGCGGCTCTCCCCCAGCAGGAACTCCTTGCTCCCCTGGGCCACCACGCACACCGATGGCTCGACCACGCTGTAAACCTGCTCCAGCGGGACGGAGTGGCGGTACAGGTGCAGCCCCTTGAGCGGTTGGGCGTGCCCATCCGCGCGGATGGCCTGCGCGATCCGCTCAACCAGTTCCTCGCGGTTGGCTTGCACCCGCTGTGCCTCGCGTTCTGCCTGCTGGCGTGTCAGCACATCCAGGGTCATCACAGCCATAGGAACCTCTTCGCTCGTTTCTCCATCATCCAACTGGAAGACTTGCAGAATCTTACAATCATTTTCGACAATCATTCTACCACCCCGTGCCTAATAGTGCCTATAGTTAACGCCAGACAGCAGAAATGCCTCTCGCTCTGGACCACGCAAGCTGGACTTTTCTTCAATGGAAGATCCAGCGTTGAGCGGAGAAGCATGTACGTACGACTGTCTCTCGCGGCCCCTTCGATGTCCGGATCAAACGGGGCGACCTCGTCGCCGACGATGAGTACCGCGCCCGGTTCGAGGGCATGTACATTGCAGATCACCAGGGGCGATCACAACGGTAGACGACAAAGAATGACAACACTCGACGATAGGACACTGACTGAAGATCAACTCCGACGGGTGGATACCGTCGGGCAACGTGATTCCGGCGCCGGTGCGGCGCTGGCCGTCGCGGTGCTTGGGTTCTTCGTCGTCACGCTCGACGCCCTGGTCGTCAACGTCGCGCTGCCGTCGATCGGGCGCGACCTCGGCAGCGGCATCACGGGGCTGCAGTGGGTGGTGGACG
>DASVOW010000764.1:0-3663 GCA_036383155.1 Ktedonobacterales bacterium | reverse complement strand
GGGGCGGGCGTAGCGCTTGACTCGTGGATACTCTTTGCCACAGCTGGGGCAGACGTAGAGGTAGCGATAGGGGCGAAGCTGGCGCAGCGCTGCCTCGCGGCGTGCGGTCTCCTCGCGCAGTTGGGCGCGCAACATCTCGGGGTCACGCCCGGTGATGGCAGCCTCGTCAACGGAGATGGAGTCGTAGCCGTGGCAATGGTGCTTGCGTGGATTGCCCTGCACGCGGTCTGAGAGGTGGATTAGCTCATGCGCAACGGTCACCTCGATACCTAACGGGAGCAGGTCGGGCTCGACGAAGATCAGGTGGCGGTAGTCTGTCGCGGGCTCTGGATGCTGGTCTTGCGCGTCACCTGCGGTCACCAGCGCGAGCGTATCCATCTCCAGGAAGCCGGGGAGCGCGAGTTGGAGCCGGTCGGGAGTGGCAGTTGGCGCCGTCAGCATGGAGGAGGTCGGCTCGAGATCATTGAGCGTATCGTCGATACCCAGCGTGGCATTGGGCAGATAGCAGTAGCAGCCGAGCGCCAGTGGGTTGAGGCGGCGGCCAGTCCAGAGGTGGAATTCGCGCCGGTCGTCGGTCACGGCGAGGCGTCGCGCCTCCACTGAGGGGAGCTTGAGCTTCTGCCAGTAGTGCTCCAGCCACTGGGCAACGTCGGGACTGGCGTTAACGAAAGGCAAGAGATCGAGGCTTGGGGGCTGCGGCGTCCTTCGTCCATCATTCATCTTTGTCATAGCCTGGGTAGCACTTGTGATACACAAGCGCCACATCCTCCCTTCCTGGCTGGATTGCTCGTCTCGTGAGGCTGTGCTCGGTCGTCTGAAGCTCGCTGTGGTGGTGAGAGAGGGCCGGGGGGCGCGCACGGGCAGCGGACGCTATGGCTCCCGAGCCGGCTGCTGCGGGTCCACCACAAGCATGCCGGCAATACACTCTCTCACCGCATCACATTTCCAAACGTGTGACATATCACAAGGTAATCACATACCCTACAAGGACTAGCCCAGAGGTGGCGCTGATTGCTGTTGCTGCGTGGCTTCGCCTGGTTGCGCTGGTGAGCCAGCCGGGGGCGCTTCCGCTCCTGGTGGCGTGCGCTCGGCGCCGCCACTGGACGGGGTGTCTTGCGTAGCCGCAGCGTAACCTTCGCTCCGCAGGCGCAGGTCGCTCAAGAGCACCATATAGGTGAGCGCGAGCATCGGCGCCGAGAGCATTTGTATCGCAGGAACGACGACCAGATAGGCGGCGGGAGGATACAGGCCAGCGACCTGGCCCACGATGCCACCTATCGCACCGACGATCAGCGTCATGAGGAGCAGCACGAAGAAGGTGCGCCACCAGTTGCCACGTGTGAGCCGCCAGCTCGCCGCCAGCGCCCGCCCGGGACCCAGGCGCATCGTCGCGGCGGCATAGGGGGCGAATCCCAGACGCACCCAGAAGAAGTAGTTGATGATCAGACCAAGAGGCAAGGCGAGGCAGGCGGAGAAGATGTAGGCCTCGGATAAGGCTACGGTGTGCGTTAACTGCGTCTGGCCCGCACATGGGTTTAGCGAGAAGAGGGAGATAAATCCAAGCACCAGCAGCGCATAGCCAGGGAGCAGGGATATGGCAGAGATGATGCCAGTGATGATCTGCGCGCCGAGCGTGGGCAACATCCGTCGCAGACCACCGCGCATACTTGCGCCGATGCTGATGGGCCGGCCGAGCACAGCGTCGCGCGCGCCGAGGCTCAGCGTCGCCGTCTGCCACGCGCCGAGCAGCGCCACCAACACTACGACTAGAGCCAGGACACCGCCAGCCAGCAGCAAGATATCAGTGGAAGGAGCGACGAAGGAATCGGAAAACACCGAGGATAGCGGTGTGCATGTGTCGATAGGCTGACTGCTGGAAGGCGGAGGTGGCGCGGTTATCTGCATAGACGCGAAATACCCGGCTGTCTCTACCGCACCCAAGAGCAGCATCGGCGGCAAGACAACGCACAGCGCCAGCAGCAGGAGCGAGCGGAAGCGCTTGCCGTAGAGCTGAAAGATCGCACCCAATAGTTGCCCGAAGTCGCGGGGGATGGGCGTGATCTCGCCTCGCATGCTGTTGGGGTTCGGGGCGAAGGGCATGCCGAATGGCGGAGGTGGTGGTGGAAAGCCCGGTGGCGGAGGGGGTGGCAGCATGGGCATCTGGCCGGGCATATAGCCGGGATACGGCGGATATTGCGGGTAGACTGGATAGCCGGGATACGGCTGCGCATACGGGGGGTAGGGAGCTTGGGGCGAGGCTTGCGGCACGAAGCCAGCGGGGCGCAGCTCGGGGCGCAAGCGGAAGAGCGCCTCCAGCGCCACCACGCCATCGCCCGCTCGCGCCGGCTGGAACTCCACCAGCCCCACGCCCGCCACGCGCAAAGCGACCGTCTCGGGCTCGGGCACGACTTGCCGCGCATCCTGGATGCTCGCCAGCGCGTAGAAGCGCTCCCCGATCTTGACACCTTCCTGCGTGATGTGTAGCTGGCTGCCATCACGCAGGGGAATCGCCGCAAGAGGCATACCACCTCCGCTCATGCCCATCTCCTCTCCCTGATACGGGCAACGTTGCTCGACATCAGTCGTGGCACTCTTTCCACTCGTGGGGTTGACCGCCGCCCGCACACTATCCTACCAGCAGCGAGCGTGGCGCGCAAGTCGTGGTGGGCCTCGACGCTTCTATTGAGGCGCGCTTCTGAGGTGCTCTTCACGCGGTTTCGGGTGGAGGGGGCGTCAGATGTTCTTGCATGAAGACGAGATAGCCCTCGCGCCGCAGCCGGAGATCGTAGATGAGCGCGGTATACGCGAGCGCAGTTAATGGCGCGGCGAGCAACTGCACCAGGGGGCCGACCACTATCAGAGCCAGCCCAGCAGACATATATTCCGCTGCCAACATGCCCAACCCCAGAAGGAGCGCCGGAACGTTTGCCACCAGCAGCACGCCAAAGGTCCGCCACCACTGCCGACGAGTCAGGAGCAGGCTGCGGCGGACGGGATCTTCGTAGCCAAGTGCGGCAAGAGATGGCGCAAGCGCCAGACGCACGGCGAGCGCGAGCACCGGCAGGAAGGCGATGTCCATAGCGCAGGCAGCCAGGCCAATTCTGAAAGGAGTGGGCTCGGTACCACTTGCCGCTGCTGGGCCAGCGAGCGGCAGCGCAACAATTGTGAACAGTAAGTCGATGACGAAGGCAACAACGAGCGCGATCAGCGACACGCCGAGCAGCAGCAGAATTACCAGCAGTGTGGCACCCAATGTTTTCCATAATCGCTGGAAGCCGCCGACTACGCTTGTCTTGATGGTGACGCGCCTGCCAAGTATGGCGTCGCGGCTGCCAGCGGTCAGCGCGGCCAGCGTCCACGCGCCAAGCACAAGCTCAAACATGGAGATCAGCGATGTGAGGAGGGTGTAGAGCGGCGGCTCCGCCCCATTCGGCGTAGATGTGGTCACGCCTGAGGTATTCAAGAGGTCGCCAAGCACGTCGCGCCCAGCGAGTGGATCGAGCCCGCGCTGCATTTCAAGAGCGAGCTGGAGTGCGTTAGTGATGAGGCGGGGTAGGAGCGCCACAACGAACGCGAGCACCAGCCAGATGCCGAGATGCTTGCCGTAGAGCCGAATGATCGCACCGAGCAACTGGCCGAAGCTGCGCGGATAGGGCGTCAGCT
>DASVOW010000763.1:0-5982 GCA_036383155.1 Ktedonobacterales bacterium | reverse complement strand
GGGCATACCCGGATGCTCACCCTGTGCGATGGCCGCCTCCTCGATGGCGCGCATCGCCGCCAGCGCCACGTGTTCGTGCCACGGTCGCGCCACCACCTGCACGCCGATGGGCAGCCCGGCGCTGCCCATTTCGGCCTTACGCGCCGCCCGCTCCATCGCGTCAAGGGATGCCTTGCGCGTCGTCTCTTCGCCGGGGCGCACGCGCGTCACCGCAATGACTCCCGCAGGGTAGCCCAGCAGGTTATAGAGCGGAGCATATGCCCCAGCCGTCGAGAGGTCGCGCGAGGCGCCATGCTGAAATGCCGGTACCGAGCAAGCAGGGCATACAATCACGTCCAGGGGTTCGCCGTCATCGCCATCGAGCGCGGCGCGGAAACGCTCCTCATAGGCCATCTGCGCCTCCACCAGCCTCCAGTAGTGGGTGGTATCCCGATGGCCGAAATTGCGTACAATCGCCAGTGTGTTGCGCTGCCCGCCCAGCCGCAGCAGCAGGCGCAGTCCTGCGAGCAGCGCCGGTGAGGCGCTGCCGAGTGCCAGCAGCGATGCCAAACGAGGGTCGCGCTTGTCCCGCCCAATGATCTGCTTGTAGCCGCGTGCCCCATCTGCGGCCAGCAAGCTATAAAAGAGGTCGAGTCCATGCTGTGCATCGGGCGGTCGCCATTCGACGACATGCGCCCCCCGGCCCGCTAACATACCTGCCGCCTCGGTGACCGCACGCCTCACCGCTGGTGACACAGGGAACGTCCCATCGTCCACGTAATAGGCGACGCGCAGCTTTGACACGTCCACCGCATTGAGGTCGCCGAGCGGCCGCGAAGGTTCGCTAGCCGGCGTGGGTCCGCCGTTGATTACCTCAAACCCCAGCGCCACGTCGTCCACGATCCGCGCCATCACACCCACCTGGCAGACAATTGCCCGCTGGCCGACTGGCAGTGAATGGCGCCCCACATCTGGTACACGCCCCGACGTTGGCTTGATGCTCGCCAGCCCGCAGAACGCTGCCGGTGTGCGCACACTGCCGCCCCAATCGCTGCCCAATCCAAGCGCAGAGCCACCAGCGGCAAGGATCGCCGCCTCGCCGCCGCTGCTGCCCCCTGACGTTCGGTCCAGGTTCCACGGGTTGTTCGTCCGCCCATAGACGGGGTTGTCTGACTCGTTGTAAAAGAGCATCTGGGGCACGTTGGTCTTTCCCAGCACAATGGCGCCCGCCGCCTTTATTCGCGCCACGTAGGGATCATCGCGTTCGGCGAGAGCGCCGGCGCGCGAGGGTAGGCCGAAGGTCGAGGGGGTTCCTGCTACATCCAGCGCTTCTTTGATCGTGACCGGCACGCCATGCAGTGCGCCAAGCGACTCACCGCGCGCCTTACGCTCGTCGGCTGCGCGTGCCTCCGCGAGCGCGGCCTCGTAGCGCTTCACCACTACCGCGTTCAGCACGGGGTTGACCTGCTCGATCCGCGCGATGTGCGCCTCCACAACTTCGACGGCAGAAACCTCACCATTCGCGATCATGCGCGCCAGCTCGATGGCGGACTGCTGCGTCAGCGCAGATGCAGATACCTCTGTCGTGCTCATAAACGCCCTTCACCTCGGTCACCAATTCTATACGCACCACACAGTGTACCATCTCCAGGCTCACCCAAAGGCGCTGACCGCCTGAGTGCTATACTGTAACGCGCGGCAACCGCTTGCTTTACGAGAGAGGTACAGGTGTATGTATGGCATCAATGCCACCCGAACAGGAACAGCCCGAACGTCTGAAACGGCCAACCGCGGACTACGACATGGCACTCAAGAAGATGTTGGAGACAGCACGCGATGGTTTCCTGGCGCTGATCGCTCCGGGTGTCCAGTTTGAGACGGCACTACCAACTGAGTTGCCAGCCACCACACGCCAGGCTGATCTCGTCTGGGCCGTCACATTCGATGCAGGCACCACACCTCACCGGCAGCACGGGCTACTGCACATCGAGCTTCAGACGACAGCCAGGCCAGATCTGGGCGAGCGCCTGCTCGAATATATGGTGCAACTCTGGCTGCGCGAGCGGCGCGCACGCCGAGCACAAGGCGAGGTCGAGCCCGGGATATCTATCCGCTCCATCGTTGTGGTGCTTCGCCCGACGACGACGCTTGCCAGTCCTCCGCTCCGTATCTCCTGGGCGGACGAGCAGCGCTTGGAATTCACGTACGATGTTGTAAAATTGTGGGAGATTGCACCCGAACGTGTATTAACTACCGATTACTACCAACTCTGGCCGCTGACCAGCTTGATGGCTGGTGTAACAACTGAGTCAACCGTAGCCGTGGCACAGCGCTTGGCCGAAGCGCCGTGCCACGCGCGGAACGCAGCGACCTGATTGGCTTGTTGATTGTGCTGGCGGGCTTGCGCCTGGGTCGAATGGATCTGAGTGCCGCGCTGAGGAGAAATCTCATGTTCGGAGAACTGTTGAAAGAATCGAACTTTGCCGAAGTGATTTACGATCTCGGACGCGAAGAGGGTGAGGCAAAGGGGCGTGAAGAGGGGCGCGAAGAAGGCGCGGTGCAAGCTCTGCACACATCCCTGCGACTCGTGCTGGAGGGACGTTTCGGCACACTTCCCGGCGACATGACCGTAGCGATTGATGCGCTCGACAGTGCTGCGCTGACAGAGGCATTGCGACACGCTGCGGTCGAGCCAATCGAGCAGGTGCGGCAGCGTCTGCACCTCCGCTAACACTCCACCTGTATGGTCACGCCTGACGAGCGGCGAGCAGATCACGAAATGTTCCCAGCTTGCCGCTCGCCAAAGATGCATTAGACGTGCGTAAGCTTCTCAGGGTTGACGATGATGCGAACGGTACGTATACGCAGTGCCTCCACTTCAATGGTCAGCACAAGGTAGGCGCGATCCTCGCCACGAATGACAATGGAGGGCTCGCGATTGACTTCCTCAACAGCGACACGATAGTCCTGCGGCAAGAAGCGACGCGTTGCGCCGACACTGAACCGGGCCACCGCTACGTTGCCCGACACTGGATGCGTAGCCGCACCTTTGACCTTTCCACCACCATCGGCCCAGAGCGTTACATCTTCGCTCAGCAGGTTCATCAACGCATTCATGTCCCCGGCCTGGACAGCCCGCAGAAAGCTCACGAGCATCTGCTGGTGCGTCTCTCGTGACGCCGAGAAACGTGGCCGGTGGTCGACGAGACGTTTCCTGGCGCGGCTAAATGCCTGTCTGCAGGCCATCTCGCTTTTGCCCAGGAACGTGGCGATCTCCGCATAGTCGTACTCGAAGACTTCGCGCAACAGGAAGACGGCGCGCTCAAGCGGCTGCAATTGTTCTAGCAACACCAAGAACGCCAGCGAAACCGACTCCTCTGTGTCGACGCGTTCCTCTGGATTGGCAGCCTCCAGGGCGGCGGCGTCACTGATCGGCTCGGGCAACCAGGGTCCCAGATACGTCTCGCGTTGCCGCCGCGCCAGATGAAGTTGATCCATGCACAGTCGCGTGAGAATCGTGATCAAGAAGGCTTTAGGCGACGCGATGGCTTCCAGCGGCGTGGCTCGGTAGCGCAGGTAGGTCTCCTGCACCATGTCTTCGGCATCCATCGTCGTACCGAGCATGCGGTAGGCGATGGAGAAGAGATACGCCCGATAGGTTTCGAATGGATCCACCATATGCATTCTCGCGAGATAGCATCATCCTTACAGCCCTTGTGGTCGCACAGTCGGGTAGCAGACGTCATCAATTCTGAGTACGCCGCTGTTCCGCGTTAGCTTGTGCGCGTCACAGCGGTCGTCTGGCCTACCTCGATGAGATGGCCGTCGGGGTCGCGTAGATAACACCTGATCTCTGCTTCGTGCACCTTGGGCGGCGTGAGGAATTCCGCGCCACGCGCGCTCCATTGTTCATACACGTCGTAGATGTCGGCCACCCGCAGATTGAGGGCGCTTGTGAGCGTGCGCGCGTTCGGCGGCGCGACGGCGACGACATCGGGTTTGTCGTCAGTAGGGCCTCCCTCATGGGAAAGGACCAGCCAGCTATTGTAGAACCGTAATATTGACGGCGGACCCTCCATCAGCACATGCGCGCCGAGGACATCCGCATAGAAGCGGCGGGAGCGGTCAACGTCGCGCACAATGAGCAGGTGCGTGACGGCTACATCTCCTACCTGAGGCCGGGGCCACTCCGAAGCCGGCATAGACTCACCAATTTGCGAGCTAGGATGCCGATCCATTCTATACCTCCTTCTCTCCCCATCTATCTCTTGGCGTGGCGCGACACGCAAGTCGTCATCACTGCGCCGGTGCGCATTCGCATGTCCACGCGGCGCAGTACGAACGTCGTGCATGCCTTAGCTCACGGCCTGCGCATGCGTCTGAGGCTGGAATAGGCGTGTGAGACCCACGAATGGCGCAAGCGGGATCAGATCAAAGTCGATCAGGTTCAAACGTGCGAACGGTAACGTCGCGAGCGCCTCTCTGGCAGCTTCGACACCCGCGCTTTCGAACATCAAGACAACCCTGCCGGGCTCTGCCAGCCGCGTGTAGAACTCGCGACAGATCCCCTGCGCGTACAGATCCCATACGGCTCGGATCTCTTCCTCCGCATGCTGCTGCAACCGCTCCACTGGAACGTCTACGCGCGGCTTGGGTAATACCAGGATCTTCATGTCATATTCCTCCGATTCCGTTACAGGTTAGGCAGCGTGTGTGTCGCTATTATTCGGTCGCACTACATAGCTGGGCCGGAAGGTTACTCTTGCGAGCGGATGGCGGGAAACGGAGCGACGCTCACACTGTCGGGCGCGAGTGCGAGAGACACGTCGGCGCTGACAATGACGCTGTTACCGATGAGCGGCAGCAGCAGCGTTCGCATGATGGGATTGCGCGGAATCCCAAACGCCATGCGCGGCACGCTGCCTTTCACATGCGCCTGGCGGGCGCCATCTAGCTGTATTTCTGTATCAACCGTTACGTCGAGCGCGACTGTATGCACGTGCCCGTGTAGGTGCAGCACGCCGCGAACGGCAAAGCGGTTTGCACCTACCTGCTCGATATGCTGGCTGCTATACGTGATTACCGGATATCGCTGGATGTCCAGGAAAGTCGCAGTCTTCAAGTGCTCGTCTCGCCGCAAGATACCCGTGTTCAGGCTGCCAGCGGCGATAGTGACGTCGAGTGACTGTGGGTTGCCATGCTCATCTACCGTGACCGTTCCCATGCTGCGAGTAAACACACCCTGAGTGCGCGAGACGCCAGGGGCGACAAATGTCAGCATGATCTGGTCAGGATTAATGATGTACGTCTGCATTGGATGCTATCCTCTGCTTTGGGTGCTCACCCGGTCCACAACGCGAACCGGGAAGGCGGGTCGATTAGCAGGAAATCGGGCGGCGCCATTATTACTTTCCTTTCTGAAGCTTCGTACTGATAGTGGGTTGAGGGGTGGGTTTTGTGACAGATCGTCCCAGCTCCGAGATTTTCATCCGTCTCCATGTATATGGCTGGCATGTGCATCACAATGCAGATCACACAGGGAGAGATTTTTCACTCGGTCCTTGTTGATGAAACACTTGGGCATGCTCACGTCATCGTTGTGGGTGGAGCGGGACGATGAGATGGATAGTCTGGCTAGGGGGAGGGTTGCGTGGCGGATGCCGAGAGCTTTGCGACACTAACGCCGCTGCACACAAGCGCAATGCTGCGTGTAGCGGTGGCACTGGTGGGCGCGGCTGACGCCGAGGACGCCACGCAAGAGGCAATCGTGCGTGCATGGCAGGCGTGGGCCGATCTACGCGATGTGGAATCGCTGCGGCCCTGGCTGCTGCGCATTACTGTCAACGTCTGTCGCCAGTGGCATCGCGGCGGCTTTGGCACCCGCAGGCGCATGACAGCACGGCTGCCCGACGAGGGGAGCGAATTCCTCGCGCTGCTCGACGACGACCCCGGTGATCGGGTGGCTGCGCTCGACCTGCGCCGGGCTATCAATCAACTCAACGA
>DASVOW010000762.1:0-2072 GCA_036383155.1 Ktedonobacterales bacterium | reverse complement strand
CTGCCCAATGCCACGCTGGGTACCGACGATACGCTCAACGATCTCGAGCCGACCTCCTCCATGCTGACGGCGCCAACTGCCACTCCCGACCGGCTCCAGCTCGCGCTCCCCGGCTTCCTGGAGATGGATATGCTCGCGCTGGTGAGTGCCGGTGACGCGCACGACCAGCGTGCGGAGCCCGCGACAGACTACCGCCACCTGATCTTCGTCGAGCCCGGCCTGCTCCCATTAGGCATCGAGGTGACCGTTGCGCATGAGCTAATCCACCTCTCCGACCGCGTGCAGGGCAACCCACGCAAGCACCACTGCCACGGCTACGACTCCATCTCCGTGGACGAAGCAGCCATTACCGGGCGCGACCCCGAGATGTTGCGCGCCCAACTGCGCGAGGAGACCGCCCGCCGCGAGGAGGCGCTGCGCCAGCTTCGCCCCTACCGCTACCTCTACGTCTGCCCCAGTTGCGGCAAAGAGTATCCACGGGTGAAGCGCTACGCCCGCCCCGTCTCCTGTGGCCGCTGCGACCGCCACTACAACGCCGCATTCCTCCTTGAGCTCCGCTCCATCCTCGACGCCCAAGCGGGCGCGCGGTAATCCGCACAATCGTCACAATTTGCCACGGCCTCTAACTGAGCAGGAGCACCGCATAGCAGGCGAGCCAGTGCTCGACCATGTAGTCCTCGCCCGCCACATGCGGCAGCGCAGCCTGGGCATGGGTCTCCGCCGCTTCCTGCGTCCGCTCTCCCCGTGGATCGCCAGCAGGAAGGCGTTCCGCGATCCGCCGCCAGCACCACGCCCGGCTGGCATTCAGCCCGTGCAGGTGCGCGATGTAGGGATCGCTCGCATCCGACACGATAGCCGGGGTGAACAGGGCCGCTGGCTGGCCCTCCGCGATGCCCGGCAGGAACGCCTCCAGCCAACGAGCAAATTCGGCGGCGGGCAGCAGTTGCGCCATCAGCTCGGCCTCAGTCAGTGCCGGCGAGAGAAAATCATGCCCCGACGGCTCCCAATTCCCCGGATAGTTGGTATCCGCTGTGTACCACCGCTGGGCGGCCGCCGTGATCGCCTCCAGCAGCGCGCCCTCCCCGGCCTGTGCTCGCATCCGCGCATAGGGCAGCGTCTGCGAGAGGCCAAAGGCGCTATTCGAGTGGACACCATAGCGCACCGGGTAGGTCGCCTTCGGCAGCCACGTTAGAAAGCTGCCCGTGAGCGCGTCCGCCAGCGGGACGAAATGCGCAGCCCAGCGTTTGGCATCCGTGTCATCCCAGGTCAGGAGCTCGTGGGCCAGCCGTAAGGCCCATCCCCAGCCATAGGGCCGCTGCCGCGTGCCGTTTGCGGGCGTGCCGATGAACCGCGCTTCTGCCGCTAACCCCTCCGCCGTGAAGTGCCTATCGAGAGCAGCGCGCACCTCCTGCTGGGGTACGTGGTCGCCGGCAGAGCGCAGCAGCCGCACCAGCAGCCAGTGCATTTCCACGCACGAATGCCAGTCGAAGCTGCCGTAAAACACCGGCGTGCGCTCGCGAGGCCGGTAGGGAAAATCTCCCGGCGCCCGCATCGTGTGGTGAATATCGGAGGGGAATTCTTGCTCAATATTGCTCAGTGCCACACGCGCGTACTCCCCCGCGTTAGCCTGCAGCACCGCCTCTCGCTCCGCCATGACACGCATCGTTGTACTCCTCTTGGGACATTATTTCGCTCTGTTCAGCCGCCCAGCGAAAATGGCCATTTTGAGACAAACGAAGTCCCCAGGCACGAGTAACATCAGAGAACGCTGCCCATTTCATTACGGGCGCGGAATCTCCAGCGCGTCGAGCAGCCCATAGAGGTCGCGCACCACCAGGCAATCCATCGCCGCGGGGTCAACCCTGCCGTTGCGGTCGAGCAGCACCGGAGTGATACCGGCGGCGCGCGCCCCAAGTACATCCAGCGTATAAGAGTCCCCAATATGCAGCGCGTAATCAGGAATGGCGTCGGCACGGCGCAGCGCGGTGGCAAATAGCTCCGGATCCGGCTTGGCCATACGCAGCGCGGCGGAGATCACGGCGAAGGAAAAGTAGCGCACGAGGTCGTGGTGC
>DASVOW010000761.1:0-5863 GCA_036383155.1 Ktedonobacterales bacterium | reverse complement strand
GGCCTTGCAGCTTGGGCGGCTGAAGGACCAGGGGCAGGCGCATCCGGTGCAGGTGTCGGTCGCCAAGCGCAACAACGTGCGCCAGGCGCTCAATACGGCGCGGGAGGCGCGGGGCATCCTGGGGGCCAACGGCATCACACTGGAGTATCCGGTGAGCCGCCACATGAATAATCTGGAGTCGGTCTCTACCTATGAGGGTACTGACGACATCCACACGCTGATCATCGGGCAGGCGATCACGGGGCTGAATGCGTTTTCCTGAGCGCGACAGGCGCATACAATGGGGCTGCTAGCTGGGCAGCCCCATTGTTGTATTACGGTCCACCTTCGAGGGTGTAGGCGATGTAGCGATCGGAGCCATCCGGGATGTAAAGAGCCATTGTGGTCATACCTTGAGGGGGCGTCTGTGCAAACACTGGATGTGCCGCGCCAAAGAACGTCGACAGGCTTGTCACCTGGGTTAGCGGCCACTCTCCCTGGGATTGCAGGGTATCCTTCGTGATCTCGGCGTTTAACTCGCCGTCGCACCAGCCGGCGCGGGCGCAGAGGCCGTGCGTCGCGTAGCTGCGCCCGTTGTAGTGGATGCGATAGGGCATGCCATCCACGCCGCCTGGTAGGGCGAAACCGTAGTGATTGGCCGACCAGGGCAGGGCGACCGTCCAGGCGAAAAAGGCTACACCGAGCAGCACAACAAGCGATGCCAGCGCTGCAACTATGCGCAGGGTGATTCCATGTGACCTCATCTACGCATCCTTCTCCTAACTTGCCGCCGCATGCATGACTGATACAGACACGCACTGAGGAGGGTAGATGTCTGTGAGCTAGGTCACACTTGATGTGTCTTCGTAGATGTGGCGGCGGTCTTTGCGGATGACGAAGCGGGTGGCGTAGTCCTCATCGGTGAGTGAGGCGATCTTGTTGTCGACGAGATCGGTCGTCAGCGCGGCGGCCTGCATCTCTTCCCAGGTGAATGTGATGCCCCGGCTGGCGGCGAAGCGCTTCTTGGGCGTAACTACCCAGATTGCACCGGATAGGGTGATGCGACTCTCCAAGCTGGTGAGACGCGCCGAGAGCCCGTCGAGCCTATGCGGCGCGAAGAAGATGAGATCGCAGAGTAGGGATGCGGCCTCGGCTTCAGTCACGAATGTGATGCCGGGGGGAGCTTCCTGTCGTAGCTTGGCGGCTACGGCTGCGGGGAGGTCGATGAGGCAGAGTGTCTGCCCTGGCCGTATGGTGAGCTTGCGCGCAAGATCTGCCATTGTCGCATTACTCCGCTAGCGTCCGTACCGCGGGGCCTGCGGTGACGGCGCGGGTGCGGGCGGCGATAGATCGTTCAGGATGGAGCAGCGCGAGCGGGATGAGTGATGCAATGAACATCGCGGCGACGAAGGGGAACATGGTGACGTATCCGAAGCTCTGGATCAGTGCGCCCGTGATGAGGGCCGACGCAGGGGCGGCAATCGATGTGACGGTGCTGGCGAGGCCGGTGTAGAGGCCCATCTGGTCCGGCTGCACGATGCGGGTCAGCAGGGGATAGGAGCTGGCCGTCTGCGCGGCGTTACCGATGCCGGCAACGGTCAGGATCAGATAGAGCGGCAGGGCCTCTTTGGTGAAGATACCTGCTACGGCTGCCCCGGCCATGCAGATCATGCCAAAGAAAAAAATGCGCTTTAGCCCCAGACGATCGCCCAATTGGCCAAATGGCACGTTGAAGATGGCGCTGCTCAGGAGCAAGATGAATGAGAGGATCAGCGCATGGGAATCATCGAAGTGTGCCTCTTTCTTGGCGTAGAGCGTGAGAAATGGCGTGATGGCGTTGATGCCGAACCAGAGAAAGAATTGGGTGGCGAAGTAGAGCTGCACCTGGGGATCGGCACGCAGACCATTCCAGTAGTCACGCGTGGTGTAGCGGTGTTGCTCGCGGACGCCGGGTAGGTGGCGCGGCTCGCGAATTCCGATCAGGGTCGGCACGAAGAAGGTGGCGAGCGCGATGCCGGTGAGCAGGAAGAGGCCCGTCATTCCGACGCTGAGAAACGCACCGATAATCAGGATCAGCGCTTGACCTGAAGCACCGAGCGCCTGAAAGATGCCATTGACGCGACCGCGATGTGCCAGAGGGGTGATGTCGGCCAAGAGCGCCTGGTATGGGTCGTACATGATGTTGAAGGCGAGGGTGAAGAAAAAGATGTCAAGCGCGACGATGAGCAGCACAAATGCCTGCTGCGAGAGGCCGAGGGCGTGTTGTAGCGCGACGAGAGGCGCCAGCGTGGCGAACCCCGGAAGGAACGGCGTGAGGAGGATGAAGAAGACGCTGATGGGCACAAATGCGAGGATGAAGGGTTTGCGGCGGCCGAAGCGGGTCCAGGTGCGGTCGCTCCACGCGCCGACGATGGGCTGCACTACCGCGCCCTCGAACGAGCGCGTGCTGGAAAGCAGCGCAATCAGGATTGCGGGCATGTGAAGGGTATCAAGGAAGAGTGGCAGAATGAAGTTGTTGAAGGCGTAAAAGACACCGGAGCCGAGATTGCCGCTGGAGTAGAGCAGTGATGTGGCTAGTGGCACATCGTCGCCAACGGGAGTGCCGGCTGGGTGAGCGCCTGGTGGAGGAACGGCTGGGTGCACGGCTCCGCCACCTTCGAATCCCATGCCCAGCCCGCCTACGCCTGGCATCTCTCCCACACTATCGAGTCCACCCGTCTCATTGGCCATGGTCTCGCTCCATTTCCCCTGCGGCGATCGCACACCATTGCCAGACAGTCGCATTTACTCGCTCTGTTACGCTGTTGCGGGCAGTGTAGCAGAGATAGGCATATGCGGCAAGAGCGCGGTCTTATCCGTTCTCCTACGTTGCTTTTCGCGTCTGCCCGCCAGTCTGGCATGGATTCTGCATAATAGTTTGGCGACCTCACCTACTACCGAATGTATGTAGGGGAGGAGGAAAGAGGATGGCCAGGGAACCATCCTCTGGGTAGTGAACTTAGTGAGGCTCCGCACAGCGTGTGCGGGGCGTTCCGGGAGTCAGGTGCGGAAGGCACCCTCTCTAAGGAGGCACAACTCGATATGGGTATTATTGCGTGGATCATCGTGGGCGGCATCGCCGGCTGGCTGGCAAGCCTGGTAGTGCGCGGCACGGGTCTGGGTCTGGTTGGCGATATCATCGTCGGTATCGTCGGTGGTTTGATCGGCGGATTCTTGCTGTCACTGCTGTTGCCGGGATCGTTTAGCGTCACGGGGTTCAACCTTGGTAGCATCATCGTCGCGTTCATTGGCGCGGTCGTGCTGCTGCTATTGGTCCGTCTCTTCACGGGCAACCGCACGACAGCTCGCATCTAGCACGGACCGCACGTCGTGAGCGTGTGTCATATGGCAGGCCACCAGGAATGCTCCTGGTGGCCTGCGTTTGTCTGGCGTTTGACTCTTGTGCGTGGGCCGGTGGGCGGTGGCGTGTTTAAGCTTCTGTTTCCGCTTCGCCAAGCGATTCGTCGGAGTCGGACGTTTCGCGCTCCATCACTTGATATTGCGCCTCTGGGTTGATGCGTGCCTGAGTGGCCTTCACGTAGGCGAGGTAGCGCTCGTGTTGCTCTTCGTCGATGAGGGCGCTGGAGCGATAGAGGTTCATCATCACATCGAGCTTGAGGATGCTGATCAGGTTGATACCGGCCTTCTTGAGGCGGTAGTGCGCGCCCTGATCGCGATCGACGAGCACTACCGCGTCGCTGACCTGTATGCCATATTGCTTCATGAAGCGGGCGGTATCGAGGATGCTGGTGCCGCCGCCGATGAGATCATCGATGAGCAGCGCGCGGGTGCCTTCGCCGTAGCGCCCCTCGACACCGGGCTGGCCGGTGCCCTGGGGCTTCTCGCGGGGGTAGATCAGCGGCACGCCCGACTCCAGGGAGTAGGCTGTGGCGAGCAGCAGGCCACCGACCGGGATGCCGGCGACAACATCGTAGGGCTGGACGCGGGAGCGGCGCAGCGACTGGGCGAGGGTGATCTCCTGGTACATCAGCTTGGCGGCCACGCGCAAGGCGGTTGGGTTGCTGATGACGACCTTGGGGTTGATGAAGACGGGGGAGTTGATGGTGCTCCCGCCTAAGGTGAAATCGCCGAAGCTCACTGCGCCGAGCTCGTACATCGCGCGGGCAAGCCACAAATTGTCCAGGGTCTGGTCTTTGCCGATCATTGGACTCGCGTCCTCCTACAGTCTGGTATGCCGATGGTGCCCGCGTGCCGGATGTCTAGAGCCGAGCGCACCCCTGGGCTGCATGTATGTGCCCGTGCGTCCACATGTATAAGGCTGCCAGCCAGACGGAAATGGACGCCTACAATGCGGCTTATTGTATCATAGTTGCCCTTGTCGTGTCATACATGGCGACGTCTGCTTTTTGTGTCGTAGTTGCCGGGCGTGTGCCGTTCACGGTGATGCCTACTTCTCGGTGAGGAGCGGCAGGACGTACTTGGCGACGGCGTCGTTATCGAGTGGACCGGCGATTTTGGCGCGGATCACGCCGTGGCGGTCTAAGACGAAGGTTGTGGGTGTGGCGGTCACTTTGTATTGGATGGTGACGCGCTCGCCGAGGTCGCGCAGGATGGGATAGGTGATGCCGATCTGGTTGGTGAAGTCGGAGATGGTCTGCGCGTCGTCGGAGGTATTGACGCCGACGATCACCAGCCCTTGCGATTTGTGGGCGAGGTAGGCTTTCTCGAGTGCGGGCATCTCGTAGCGGCATGGCTCACAGGCGACATACCAGAAATTGAGCACGACGACCTGACCGCGCATGCTGGAGAGACGCACGGATGTATTTGAGAGGTTGAGCAGCGAGGCGTCGGGGGCGTAGTGGCCGACCTGCGGCGCGGCGGCACCAGGCGTTCCCGTGCCAGGAGTGCTGGCGGGCGCCGGGGTGAACAGCGCCCACACGAGGATGACGACGGTCGCGATGGCGATGAGAGGGACGATGAGGCGCGATGGCGTCAACTTGAAGCGAGACGAGGGCTGTGTCCCTTTGTCTGGCGGCCGCTGGAGAGGATTGCTCTGTGCGGTCTGGCGTGGCGTTTCGCTTTCTGATGACTGTGCCATTGTGTGCGCCTCATGCTATGCTGTGTGGTATTTTGCTGCTTGCCTAGTCGACTGGCTGGCTACATCGAGCCGAGGCCCATGAGGTGGAAGCCGCTGTCGAGGTAGACGATGTTGCCGGTGAGCTTTTGGGCAGCCGGTGAGCAGAGGAAGGCGGCTAGATCGCCGACGTCGCCCTGCTCGATGTTGCGATGGAGGGGCGAGACTTGCTCGATCAGGCCGAACATGTCGTTGATGTTGCCGACGCCGCGCGCTGAGAGCGTGCGCAGGGGACCCGCCGAGATGCCGTTGACGCGGACGTTGGCCTGGCCGAGATCCCAGGCGAGGTAGCGAATGGAAGCCTCAAGCGCGGCCTTGGCGATGCCCATGAGGTTGTACCCCGGCACGACCCGCTCGCTGCCAAGATAGGTGAGGGCGACGACGCTGCCACCACCGCGCTTCTGCATGAGCGGCTCGGCGCGCTTGGCCATCGCCAAGAGTGAATAGGCGCTGACGTCGAGCGCGGTGAGGAAGCCCGCACGCGAGACGTGGGAGACACGCCCGCGTAGATCCTCGGTGGGGGCATAGGCGACGGAGTGGATGAGGATGTCGAGCCCGCCGAACTCTTTGCCTACCTGATCGAAGGCGGCATCCAGCTCTTCGTCATTCTGGACATCACAGGGAATGACGAGGGCGTTTTCCATGCCGGCGGTGAGCTTGCGCACGTTCTGCTCCATGCGCTCCTGGTAGGTGAAGGCCAGCCGAGCGCCTTGCGCCGCCAGCTTTTGCGCGATGGCCCATGCGATGCTG
>DASVOW010000760.1:0-1948 GCA_036383155.1 Ktedonobacterales bacterium | reverse complement strand
ATGATGCGCGTTCGCCGGTAGTGACACGCCCTTCGGCAGCGGCAGCCCATCCAAAGCTAAGAGCGACACCGGCTGCGAGCGCGGCGCACCCACCGCCCGCCAATCCGCGATCGACCCGCCGAGCAGTCCCCGCGCCTGCTCGCCGCTCACCCCATCGATGGGGACGCGTAGATGCGTGATCGCCGTCACTGCGCTGCCCCCAATCTCGGCAGCGGAATACCCCTTGGGCGGCTCTCCATACGTGAGGATCAGATCAGGCGCGGGGGTAGGCGACGTGACAGCCTGCGCGCTCGCTATACCCGCCTGGCCGCCGATAAGCGCGACCGCAGCCCGCCCTACTGCCGCCGGAACCGTCGCATCAACATACACCGTCGCGGCGCGCGTAAGCTTGAACGGTGTCGCCGTCGGTGCAGGTGCCTGTTTGCCAATCGGCGCGCAGCCTGCCACCACAGCTGTCGCCGCCACTCCCGCGCCCGCATACAGCAGCTCCCGCCGCGTCAACACCTGCGCCGCTGTCGCGCTACCTGTCTCTGTCGTCGCCACTTCCCGTCCGTGTATGCTGCCCGCCTGATCCTTCGCTGTGCCCTGATTGCCCTGTCGCGTCATTGTCCACCTCACCGCCTTGCGCTCCGTAGACACCCTGCCAAGCAAGGGAGCCAGCAGAAGTTGTGCCGAACACGGAGGCAAAATCGTCCCGTCTACTACAAGGACGGAAAGGGGGTGTACAGAGTCTCGACAGCCTCAGACAGCATCAGGCAGGCGTGCCAGAAGGCCCGTGATCTCGCCGTGCCGCATCGACACCGTCAGCAGGAGCGCGCTGAGCAAACACGCCGGCGCGTCGCGACACGTGAGATCGAACGCCTCGTCCGGCAGGGCTGCGATAGAGTGGTCGGTTGCGGCATACACCGCCTGGGCGTAGGCTCGTAGCGCGGCCAGATCGAGCCGTACCCCACGCGCCCAGGCGCGCCACTGAGCCGGCTCACCCAGCGGTGACAACTCGCTGAGGCCGGTGCGACCGGCCCAGGTCGAGAGTGCGAGCGGCGTTCCAGCGGTGAGCACGCCGTTCACGCTCACATCCTCACACACCACTATCTGCCCGTAGCAAGCTCCAACCGGTGCGGTAGTACCGGGTACATGCCGTTGAAGCGTCTCTCCGCTGAACGGTTCGATTGCCCTGTCCAGGCGCTGGTGCGCGAGCCGAAACTGCCAGCGCAACAGCGCTCTCGCCGAAAGCGCGACACTCACAGTGGGGCTACTCATAGGTCGCCGCCATCACGTTCGCGACACCTGCGGCGCGGTGTCCTCGGGCGGCAGAACATCCGGCAAGCCAAACGCGGCGAACAGCCGCGGGCCGACCGGAACAACGAAGCATGTGATAGCCGCAAGTGCGTCTCCCTGGAATGTAGGTAAATGGATCGCGTGCGCTCGCCACTCGGCTGTCTGTGGGTCGCGGCGATATGCCGCGAACGCCGGTTGCCCATTCGCGGCGGTGGGGATGAGGCGGTTCGAGTGCTGGGTACGAGAAGACCCGCATGCATCTGACGCCCAAACCCAACCCAGGAATGCCCGGATCGCCTCGTGACCACGGTACCAGTTCGGCCATGGCGGCATGCTCAGAGTCGCATCATCTCGCAGGAGCGCGACGAATCCATCGACATCGGCGTCCTCCCACGCTCGGATATAGCGAGCAAGTAGTGCTCGCTGCTCGTCATCCGGCTCTGGCAGCGCAGCGGGCTGCCCGCTAGGAAACTGCTTTTCCAGGGTAGCACGTGCGCGCTGGAGTGCGCTGTTAGCCGACGCCACCGAAGTGTCGAGCAGCCCCGCCGCATCTGCAGCCGGCCAGCCCAGCACGTCGCGCAATAGCAGGACGGCGCGTTGCCGTGGCGGCAGGTGCTGGATCGCCGCGATGAAGGCCAGTTGCACCGCCTCGTGTAGCTCGTAGCGCGCG
>DASVOW010000759.1:0-2135 GCA_036383155.1 Ktedonobacterales bacterium | reverse complement strand
ACCCTTGCCGGCGACCGGATCTGCGCCATGACCCGCTTCGACAACAGTGTGCTGCCGTGGTTCGGGCTACCGCGATCGCTTCCGAGCCGATGACGGTTGCCCTGACTCGGTGTTCGGGCGCCTGCTGGAGTTCCTGAACCGTCCGGACAGCGCGGGCGTCGTGTATCGGCTTGGCCACACCAAGCCGGAGTCCGTCATGGTCGAGATCGCGCTGCCGGGCTGGCACTGGGAAGTCGAAATTCATGACCAACGGATCGACGGAGATCGAGCGCTACCAGTCGACCGGCAGCCTTAGGTGCCTGAATCGTACAGAGGCCCGGATGCGATCACGAAAGATATGGCTCTGTTGACATGACAGGGCTTTAGCCCGCCGCAAGCCACGCCATTGCAATGGCAGTGGTCAGGCGTGTGTGGCTTCCCCTCCCCGCCAGCCGGATAGAAGTCCCGCTCCCTTGCCGTTTTTCCGGCATACAGACAGAATAGTGGTGTATGGAACAGCAGCAGAGCGTACGGAAAACCTATAAGTACAAGCTCAACCCCACCCCCGAGCAGGAGCGGGCGCTGGAGCTGGTGCTGTGGCGTTGTCGTGTGCTCTACAACACAGCGCTCGAACAACGTGTCTTGCTGTATCGGCAGCGTGGCATCTCCCTCACCCGCTCTAGCCAGGAGGCGGAACTCAAAGTCCTGCGCGCCGAATTGCCTGAGTATGCCGCCATCCACAGCCATGTGCTACAAGATGTCCTCGCCCGGCTCGACAAGACGTATCAGGCGTTCTTCCGGCGGGTGCAGGCGGGCCAGACACCAGGATTTCCACGTTATCAGGGCCGCAATCGCTATCACAGCTTCACGTATAAGGAATACGGCAACGGCGCACAACTGGACAACGGCTTCTTGGTGCTGTCCAAGATCGGGCGCATCGGCGTACGCTGGAGCCGCCCTTTGGAAGGCACACCCAAGACCGTCACGATCAGCCAGGAGGCCGATGGGTGGTACGTCTGCTTTTCCTGCGCTGAGGTGCCAGTGCAACCGCTGCCACCTACTGGGCAGGAAACTGGCATCGACGTGGGGCTCAAGGTCTTTCTCATCACGAGCGAAGGCGATGCGGTAGAGAACCCACGCTATCACCGCAAGGCGGAGAAGCAGATCCAGAAGGCCCAGCGCCGTGTATCGCGTCGGAAGAAGGGCAGCAAGCGGCGTCGTAAGGCGGTTGCGCTCTTGAAGCGGAAGCATCAGCAGGTACAACGGCAGCGGCGCGACTTCCACCATAAGACAGCCAATACGCTGCTTCGGCAGTACGACACGATCTATCTCGAAGATTTGCGGGTTGCCAACATGGTACGGAATCGTCACCTGGCTAAGAGCATCTCTGATGCAGGCTGGGCGGCGTTCCGTACCATCCTTGAGGCCAAAGCAGCATACGCTGGGCGTCAAGTTGTAGCCGTGCCACCCGCCTACACCACACAGGACTGTTCAGGCTGTGGAGAACGCGTGCCCAAAAGTCTTAGTGTGCGCACCCACGCCTGCACCAACTGCGGCCTCGTCCTCGATAGGGATGAGAACGCAGCACGAAACATCCAATGGGCCGGGCAGGCCCTTCGGGGACTCGCGGCGGTAGCTGCGGGAACGAACCGAGCATCCGTGGGGCTTTAGCCCCTGCGGAGTGTCAAATCTTGGTCTGAGTGGTGCAGCCATGGGAGGCGGAGGTGATCCCCATGGCGGAAGTCGGCTTGGTCCGCTTTGCCCAGGTGGCGCGTGAGGTGGCCGAGACGGTGCTGCCGAGTTACCGCAGCAAGTACTCGAAGCATGTCTTCACCCAACCGACGCTGCTGGCCATTCTCTGCCTGATGCGCTATGAGGACTGGACGTTCCGTGAGGCGGAGGTGCGCCTGGGAGAGCATCAGGAACTGCGCACGGCGCTGGGCATAGAGCAGGTGCCGGATTACACGACCCTCTATCGCTTCCTGCGGCGCCTGGATGGGGAGGTGGTGCTGCACGCGCTGACTGCAGCGGTGGCGCGACTGCCGCCGCCCGCTCCAGGGGGCATGGTCATTGCGGTCGATGCCACGGGATTATCCCCGACGGCAGCAAGCCGCTACTTCGTCGATCTCACGCGCAATCGGGGCGTTGAGCGGACG
>DASVOW010000758.1:0-3006 GCA_036383155.1 Ktedonobacterales bacterium | reverse complement strand
TCACTACAACGCCGAGATCGTGCCGGTGCTGGTCTTCTCGGCGATCGAGGCGGTGGCGCTGCTGGCGGCGATTGGCGGCTGGCTGGCGCACAGATACGCGCCAGCGCTGCAGCGTGTGACCGTGCCACAGCAAGTGACGCAGCTCCGCAGCTCGGTCGAGCGGCGGCTGGGCACGGTGTCATTCGCGCGGGTGGTGGTGGCGGCACTGACGCTGCTGGCGCTGTTCTTTGGTATCTATGAGCAGGGTGGGCATGGCTATCTGCCGTGGGCAAATGGTGCCTCGTGGCCGGAGCAGACGGCGCATACGCGGCTGGCCGATAGGCTGCTGCCGTTGATCCCGCCGAATGCAAGCGTCTCGGCGCAGGCGGCGCTGGTGCCACATGTGAGCCACCGCCGCTTCATCTATCAGTTTCCGTATAAAGCATATCCGGCGAGCGAGGCGGATTACATCTTCCTCGACGTGACCGGCGACCTCTACCCGTATGGCTTGCAGCCACAGCTCTATGCCAATATCGTGCAGACGCTGCTCGATCGCCATACGTACCACGTCGTCGCGGCGCAGGATGGGTATTTGCTGCTGGCGCGTGGGACGGCGCCCGACGTGAATCCTGCCAATCCGTATGGCCTGCCGGACTCGTTCTTCAGCGTCGCGCGGCTGCCGGCGGGGGCTGCCGTTCCCCATCCGGTGGAGGCGCGCTTTGGCTCGTCGCTGCAGCTTGTCGGCTATGACATCGCGCCGACGGCGACGCCGCGGGTGAACACCTACACGACGATTACCACGTACTGGCGTGTGACGGCGCCGCTCACTGGTCGCTACGCGCCGCAGCTCGTGCTGAGCAGGCCTAACGGCTCGCAGGTTATCATGCGCGACTTTGTGACGACGACGTGGCTACCGGTGGATCACTGGCAGCCGGGTGAGACGCTGGTGGTGCGCGCACCGGCATACTTCCTCTATTCGAGCAATCTGGGAACCCTTCACCTCGGCGTGCGTGTGCTGAGCGGCACGGACGAGGCGGCCCCGAACGCATTCTTGCCTCCAACACTCATCAGCGCCGCCGGAGCGGCTGGAAATGCGCCAGCGATCAGCCAAGATGGCACGCACGTCATCGTCGCCGATATGGCGGTGCGGTAGAGAATACGAACAAACGCTCTGCCGGGTAGGTATTTTCGTACCAGCCTCAGGGCGTTTTGATTGACAGCCTTTATCAGGTACCGGTACAATGGTCGCACCCTTGGAGTCACTCCAACATAAGGCACGGCGGGCAGCGGGATGCCTGACGGTAGGAGGAGCGACGTGACGCCATCGAATACTGGTGTGTTGATCGGCCAGACGCTGGGCGACTACGAATTGATCTCGTTGCTTGGCGCAGGCGGTATGGCGGAGGTGTATCGGGCACGTGATCTGGCGCTTGGGCGCGAGGTGGCGGTCAAAGTGCTACCCGCCTCGCTGGCGACAGATCCTGGCTATGTGGAGCGCTTCCGCGATGAAGCGCGACGTGTCGCTACGCTGGACCACCCAAATGTCGTGCCGGTCTACCACTACGGCGAAGAGCACGGCCTGCTCTACCTCGTGATGCCGATCCTGAAGGAATCGCTGCGCGACCGCATGACGCGTGAAGGTGTCTTTGCGCCGTCGGAGGCGGGGCGCATCGTCGTGCAGGTGGCGGCAGCGCTGGATGCCGCCCACAATTCAGGAATTGTGCATCGCGATGTCAAGCCGGAGAATGTCCTGCTCAACGCCGAGGGTAAGGCACACCTCACCGACTTTGGCATCTCGCGCGAGATGGAGTTTCTGCGGAAGACGGGCAACGCTCGCACACTAGCTGCCTCAGGTCTGCCAGTAGGAACGCCTGAATACATGGCGCCGGAGCAACTGCGCGGCGGCGAGGTGGACCAGCGAGCGGATATCTACGCGCTTGGCGCTGTGCTCTACGAGCTGCTGACCGGCACAGTTCCCTTCGACGGGCCCACGCCGTATGAGGTGGCATCGCTCGTGCTGACCGCTCCGCTGGCGCCGCCCTCGGTTCGCAACGACGCTATCTGGCCGGACCTCGATCAGGTGGTGATGAAGGCGCTGGATCGCGACGCCGCCGCTCGTTATGCAGATGCTCGCAGCCTGGCTATTGCCCTGCGCAATGCTGTGCTGCACCGCGATGAGAAGATGACGCGCGTCACCATCCCCGCCTCTAGCTATCTCCAGCGAGTGGTGGCGCCGCAAGGGGCTGTGCTGTCGCTGCCAGCCAGTGGACCGCTGGAGAAGCCAGGCGCACCATTCATTGCTCCTCAGCTCAATTTGCCCTCCACTGTAGGCGATGCGCCAACTGAAGCGCCCGCGGCGTTTACTGTGGCGGGCGGCAAACGGAAAGACCTGAAAGAGCGCTGGGCGCGCAGCGGGCTGGTGCCACGCAGGCGCACATGGCTGTTCGTCGTCGCGTCGGTGCTGCTCGTCGTGCTGCTCATCGGGACCGGGTGGAGTGTCGGCATACTGCAGGGACTGCTTACCTCAACCGGCGCTACCAGCCTCCCTGGTATCGGCGAGCTCGTCGGGACCGATACGCCGGAGGCTACGGGAACCACCAATGCTACCGGCACATCCACCGCTAGAGGTGGCACGCCTGGCACGTCGGGCGGCGGCAACATCCCCGGCGCAACGGCCAACCCACAAGCTACCACGACAGTTCCTCCTGGCACGACGGCTACCCCCACCAGCACGTCCTCCCCAACGGCAACCGCGACGACTCCGCCACCTCCGGCACTGACGTATGGCACCGCCGGCATACCGAAAAAACCACAAAACGGTGCGTGTACCGTCACTCAAACGATCCAGACTCCTGGCTCACAGTCCGTCTCGTGGCAGTGGTCAGGTTTAATCCATCGCCTTCCAATTGGGACTATTGGAAAGTCAGTGAAAATGGCATAGCAGGTGGCACGGTTTTCGGTGGGCTCCCTAGCCACACCATTGCCGCCGGCGCAAGTGATACGGTAAGCTTCACATTCTCCTCTTGC
>DASVOW010000757.1:0-3579 GCA_036383155.1 Ktedonobacterales bacterium | reverse complement strand
GACCAGCGCTCCTGCCACCACTCCTCGGCGCTCGCATAGGTGAAGGTTGCCGTCTCCTGTTCGACGCGACCGCGCTCAAAGCTCGCCTGCCGCACGCATTCAGCCCACTCCTCCGGGGACTTCATCGCCGCTGACCTAGGCGATACGGACACGCTGAGTGGTTCTGGTAGATAGCGCTTGAGTAAGTCATCATACCAGCGCCAACGGGCCGCCTCCTCCGAGGATGGGTCCTTCGGCGCCCAGGTGCTGACCGCCAACGTACCGCCCGGGCGTACGACGCGGCGAAACTCTGCGAGCGCGGTAACCTCTGACATGAAGAACAGGGAGAACGCGCACGTAAGCGCATCAAACGCCGCGTCAGGAAACACGAGGTGTTCGGCATCCATCACCTGCGCCGTGACATTTGGGAGCCCACGCTTGGCGATGTCGGCAGTGGTCGCCGCGACCATCCCCTCGGACAAATCGACGCCGATGACCGACCCAGTGGGTTCGACGGCCTGCGCGGCGGCAAAGAGCACAGCGCCGCGGCCACAGGCGACATCCAGTACGCGCATGCCTGGAGTGAGAGCAGCGTGCTCGACGAGTCGTTGCCCAAAGTAGGTGAAGTAGTTCGGCCCAACTTGTCCGTACGTTGCCGAGGCGCGATCAAAGACGCCAGCAAGGCGCGTTTTCGCCTGATGGAATGGCTGCATGCCTACCTCCTCACACAGATGCGTTCACGTGAGTGTCTAGTGCAAGAGTCCAGTGCAAGGGCTAAGAGCGTATCGCGGTGTCTCTCACATCCTACCATCCTACCTGTGCTCCCTGAGCGCACAGGGGCACAACGGATGTATCACGACGCGAGCCAGAAAACGATGGACGCGCTGACGAGCATGGCCCGGTAGTTGGCTGCGCGCTTCTCGTAGCGGGTGGCGAGCCCACGCCACTGTTTGAGCCGATCGATGCAGCGCTCGGCAACGTTGCGGCGGGCGTAGACAGCTTTGTCGAAGAGGAGCGGACGGCCCGGTCGCATTGCCCGTTGCGCGCGCTGGTCGCGTCGCTCTGGGATGGTGTGCTTGATCTGTCGCTCGCGCAGCACGCGGCGACAGCGCGGATAACCATAGCCCGTGTCAGCGATGAGTCGGTCTGGGCGCGTGCGTGGTCGCCCGTGTCCGGTGGGACGTGGAACCCGGATGCCATCCAAGACGGCTTGGAGGTGCGTACTGTCATGACGATGTCCTGACGTGATCACGATGGAGAGCGGCCGACCGCGGCCGTCGCAGGCCAGATGAAATTTGGTGGTCAGCCCTCTGCGGTTGCGTCCGAGCCCCGCGTCGGCTGGATGGGAGATCCCCTTTTCTTCGCCAGCCCGACTCCGCCGACGCCGTGCCCCACTGGCGTGCTGATGGGCGCGGGCGGTTGAACTGTCGAGACTGACTTCCCAGACCACCTTGCCTACCGCATCCGAATTGGTCTGCACGTGGGTGAGGAGGTAATCCCACAGACCGTCTCGTCGCCACCGATATAGTCGATCCGCACACGTCTGCCAGGGACCGTATCGCTCCGACAGATCCCGCCATGGCGCTCCCGTGCGCAGCTTCCACAACATGCCGTTGATCACGGTGCGATGATCCCGCCACTGGCCGCCACGCCGCCCACGCGCAGGCAGAAGCGGCTCAATGCTCGACCACGCCTGGTCAGTCAACTCGCCTCGTCCCACCATCTGGCTTCCCCTCGTCTTGCTTCCGGACGCCACGAGGGTAGCACAGGTAGCACATCACAGGATATTCGTCAGACAGGCCCTAGTAGCATTCGCCGCCAGCATCAAAAACCGGGATGAGCCAGTTTCACCCCGGCGTTGTCAGTATCGATGATCGGCTCCCAATACCTGTACAAAACAACTTTCATCTCCAAGATGGGTCATTGAACGGAGTTTCGCCTGGTTGATCCGTGATCGACGGCTGGCGAAGGACTATGAGCGCACAGTCCAGACGAGTGAGACGCTCATCGAACTGGCGATCATTCACGTGCTGATCCGGCGGATCGCAGGTCACGCCACTCCGTGAACCTGAGGTCGCACTTCCTTGCCTCAATCGTAATGTCTGGCCCTTTCCCAGAGCACCACGAAGGGCACGTTCGCCTTCGGCTGCCGCAAGATGAGGATCGGCGCGTTGTTCTCGAAGGAGACACACGCCGCGCAGGAGGTCCTGGCGGCCAGCGTCACCGAACTGTATCCCTGGGCGGCGTCCTGGGGCGCGATATTGATCGTGATGAGCACCTGCCCGGTACATCCGTCGGGTCCCCAGATGTAAAAAGCGTTGTGCCCACTGATCACTGGAGGCAGGTGATAGCGGGCACCGAATTGCACGAGCGCGCCCGCCTCGCCGTAATTCTCGGTAAAGATGCAGGCGACCCGCTGCTCATCTGGTGGCAGGCTGTGATAGACCTGCGCGATCAACGCGACCTGCTCCTCCCAGCCAAAGCGATCCGCCAGGGCCTGCGGCAAGCCGTAGGCATCGCCGGACTCCTGCGCCGACCCACCGTTGCCAGCCGTGCCATACACCTGGGCATACATGGCAGGTGGCAACACCGGCATCACCGCGGGCGCCAGCAGCAGGGCAACCAGGGTCAGTGCCACGGCGTACACCGCGGCCCATCTCGGCCCCCACTTTGCCCAGCGCGCCTGCAACTGGCCGAACAACACTGCTCCGCCAGCGTACAACGGCGGGTATGCCGGCGCCAGAAAATAGGTCTTGCCATGAATCGCGATAAAGACGACGAGGAGGATGAGGTACGCCCAGCTGAAGACTCGATAGCGCGCGCCGCGTTTGGAGAAGAAGAACCACAGCCCAGCGCCCCACAGCGGCGCAGAGAGGGGATTCATGCCAAGGATCTGGTTGGCTAGGAAATCGAGAGGCGATCCAGCAACGCCATGATGAGCGGAATAACTCACCCAATACTGGAGCGATGCCCATCCATTGGTAGCATTCCAGAGCAGGAAGGGCAGGACGAGTGCGAAGGTTATCAGGCCACCAAGCAGTATCCAAGGGGTGAACAGTCGGCGACGCTGTGGGGTCAGCAGCAAGCCGACGATAAGCGCGAATCCCCAGAAGAGGATCGTCTCCTTCGTCAACAAGCCCAGGCCAGCCACCAGGCCAAACGCGAGCCACCATCGGGGCTGCTCATCGCGTAGCAACACGATGAGGATCGTCGCGGCCAGCGTCCACCAGAAGACATCGAAGACGTCATAGGCGTAAATAGAGCCGTTCGCTATAAAGACCAGAGCCGTCGCCGATCCCAGGGCGGCGAGCCCCTGGACCCATCCCGCGCCGCCCAGGAGGCGGGCCATCAGTCCTGTCAGAATGATCGTCCCCGCGCAGACCAGCGCAGAGATCATATGGATGGCCCAGAGGGCGTTGCCCGTGAGGAAGCGGGGAATCAGCGTGATCCAGGGAACCAGCGGCGGGACATCCACATAGCCAAAGGCTGGATGGTGGCTCATGGCCATGACATAGAGTTCATCGCGGAAATAGCCATAGTTGTTCCCGACCAGGACATGGGCCACGAACGAGATCCCGGCAATGATCAGGACAGCGGGGG
>DASVOW010000756.1:0-1993 GCA_036383155.1 Ktedonobacterales bacterium | reverse complement strand
CATGTCTTCCAGCGGGATGCCCCGCCGGTAGGCAACCGCCATGCCGTCGCCCGTACAGGCGAGCGCATTACTGGTCACGCGCCATGCGCGCCCGTAGCCGCCCGTAGCGAGCACGATCGCCTTGGCATGGAAGACGTGAATGCTGCCGTCGCGCAGGCATAGCGCCACCACGCCACACGCCTGACCATCGTTGATCAGCAGGTCAAGCATCATATACTCGTTGAAGAACGTCACTTGATTCTTCACGGACTGCTGATACATCGTCTGCAAGATCATATGGCCTGTGCGGTCGGCTGCATAGCACGAGCGGCGGACTGGCCCCTCGCCAAAGTTGCGCGTGTGGCCGCCGAAGCGCCGCTGGTCGATCTTGCCATCGTCCGTGCGGTTGAAGGGCAACCCCCAGTGCTCCAGCTCGTAGACGGCGTCAATCGCCTCGCGCGCCAGCACCTCTGCGGCATCCTGATCCACCAGATAGTCGCCACCCTTCACGGTGTCGAACATATGCCATTTCCAGTGGTCCTCTTCCTGGTTACCTAGCGCCGCCGCCACGCCTCCCTGCGCCGCGCCTGTATGCGACCGCGTCGGATACAGCTTGCTAATGACGGCAATACTCGCATTGTCCGCCAGCTGCATAGCGGACATCAACCCTGCTCCGCCGGCGCCGACGATCACGACATCAAACTTGTGGTAATTCATATGAGTGCTCCTACCACGTCTCCTCATGATCCGAGGAAACAGGCAAAGGAAAAATCGCTATACGAGCCGCAGCAGCAGACCCAGTAGGCTCTGCGCAGTAGTGTGATTCGGCTGGAAGGTGATGATCGTCATCGAGCCCATCAGCCAGAAACCTATTGCCGTCAGGAACAGCACTGACACCACGGCCAGCCGCACGCCACGCGTGCGAATGTAATCGTCGCAGACGATGCGCAGCCCGTTCAGCCCATGGAAAAGCGCCAGCGTCAGCAGCAGCAGATCGTATGCCCGCCAGAATGGGTTAGCGTAGCGCGCCGCGACGAAATCATATCCCGTCGCCGAGACATCGTTCTGCACGTGCATGATGAATAGGTGCAGGATCGCCAGCACAATCAGTGCAACACCGGAGACGCGGAAGAAATACCAGGAAAACGTCTCCAGGCTGCTCGCTTCGGGTCCGGGTCGCGATGACGCGCCGTACGCGGTCACTTTGGTTGTGCTCGTGCCCGCCGTCTTTACTCTCGTGGCCATGTCCGCTTCTATCCTTTCTACATTCGGCTAAATATTCGCATGGCAATTGCCCTGCAGGCAGTAGCCGAAGATCGGGGCGATCACATAGACCGCCATGGGGATGAAGCTGAGAATAGTGAGCGCCAGCACGGCATAGAACATCTGCTGCTGATATTTGTGCCCGCTCGGCCAGAAGTCGATAATCAAAATGCGGATGCCATTGAAGGCGTGAAACAGCACCGAGGCGATCAGCGCCAGCGTGACCACCCGCACAATGGGATGGTCGAAGACCACCAGTGAATCGTTATAGACATTGCGTCCAAAGCCGATCAGCGTGATATCCACAATATGGATCAGCAGAAAGAGCAGCACGCCCAATCCCGTCACGCGATGCAGCAGCCAGGACCACTGACCCGACTGGCCTCGATACATGGTATTTGCCTCTCCTGAACTAGAGTGAGAACGACGCCCAAAGCAGATGAGGTCGATGCAGGTCACAGCCAGCAGGAGACACACGAGGGACGCGCCGTCTATCGCCGAATGAGCACCGTCGGACGTCATTGTCGTAAGTTCCGGCCTACTGCGCCATACTACTGATTATACGCTCAGCATCTACAGTGCACAAGCGTAACGCGACAGCATAAGCCGCGTCTCCAGCGGCAATCGACCTATGAGCGAGATGCTGCGACCCAATAGCAGAGTCACGCGCAGCGCCCAAGGTGCTCCACATCGGAGCGATGGAGCATTCATGCAAGGCATGCATCCCAACCAACTGATGCGCTGTTATCTC
>DASVOW010000755.1:0-7106 GCA_036383155.1 Ktedonobacterales bacterium | reverse complement strand
TGGCGCGAGCGAGGCTATAGCGCGGCGATCGCGGCGGGCGGTGACGGGACTGTCGGCGCGGTGGCCAGTCACCTCACCGGCAGCGGCCTGCCGCTCGGCATCCTCCCGTTTGGCACGTCGAACGATGTCGCGCGCTCGCTTGGGGTGCCGCTCGATCTCGATGAGGCGAGCGAGGCTATCGCCCACGGGGCGCCGGCGCAGGTGGACATTGGGCAGGCGTCGCCCGCGGTGACGGAGCCGGGAGGGCTTGCAGTGCACCCTCATGAGGATGACGATGGGGAACGGGACGAAACGCAGCCAAGCGCACAGGTGCAGGCCGCAGGTGCCATGCCCACGGCCTATTTCTTGCACGCTCTCACATTAGGATTCAATGTGCAGTTCGCGCGGCTGGCAACGGATGTCGCCCGGCGGAAGCGCTGGGGTCCGCTCAACTATGCCACGTCGGTGCTGGAGGCGCTGACCCAGCTAAAGCCGGTGGAGGTGACGCTGCGGCTCTCGGGCGTCACGAGTGGCAACGGGCAGGAGCAACCAGAGGCAGAGGAACAGGTCGTCACAGTGCAGGCGCTGCAGATCGCCGTGGTCAACGCGCCAGTCTTTGGCGGTGGATTCAACCTGCGCCTGCCGGATGTGGGACTACGCGACGACTTGCTCGATTTTGTCGTCTTCGAGGCGATTGACCAACAGACTCTGCGCAGCACCGTCGAAGGGCTGCTCACCGCACTCAACAACATTGGGGGCGCAATGCGCGACCAATGGGGGCAGATGACGCAACAGCGCGCGGATCAGGCGGCGCGTGCGTCGCAGAACCGCACAGGCGATGAAGCCGCCGGACTGGCGCTGCCGGGAGTGCGGCGATTCAAAGCACATTCGGCTATCATCGAGACCGCGGAGCCGCTCGATCTCACGCTCGACGGCGAGATACGGGCGCGCACGCCAGCGCGCATCGCCGTTGCGCCAGAACCTTTGCACATTCTGCTGCCGGTCGAGGCGCACGCGGCACTTGTCGGCGAGGAGGTGCTGGCTGACGCGCAGCAAAAGAATAGAACGACAACGTGACCATGAAGCTATGACGTGACCTTGCAGATAGCATGAAGATATACGATATGAGGAACGATTGTCGTGGCAAAAGGTGGGAGAGAGCGCTCGCCATACAGACAGCACAGACGGGGCACTGCCCGTGGAATGTCTGGCTCTGGCGACGCAGCCGATAGCACATCCAGAAGCACGCGTGGCACAGGAGAACGCCGTGGCCGGCCGTCGCGCGGCGGGCGGGGCTTCGAGCGTGAGACGCGTGAGCCGCCTCAGGCGCGATGGCTGGAGCCGCCCAGGGCAGAACCGACGACCTTCTCCGCCGATGCGCTGGTGCAGGTCGAGCAATTTGCCGAGGCGGAGCCCTTCCCGCTGGACCCTTTCCAGATTGAGTCGGCGCGACATCTGGCCGATGGGCGCTCCGTCCTCGTGGCAGCTCCTACCGGCACGGGTAAGACGGTCGTCGCGGAGTTTGCCATCTGGCAGGCGCGCAACGCCGGTCTGCGGGCCATCTACACCGCACCACTGAAGGCGCTCTCCAACCAGAAGTATCGCGACTTCCGCGCGCGCTATGGTCCTGAAGAGGTCGGCTTGCTCACGGGCGATATCGTGGAGAATCCACGCGCGCCGATCGTGATCATGACTACCGAGATCTACCGCAACATGCTGCTCGAAGGGCTGCGCGCGGCCCATGTGAGTGTGGAGGACGAGGCCGAGGCGCTGATCCAGCCGGTACGCGAGCGGGCCGCATTGGACGATGACGCGCTCGCGGCAGACGACGTGGTAGCATTGGCGCGCCAGACGGCGCTCGACGAGGAGCTATCCACCGTTGGCTGCGTGATCTTCGACGAACTGCACTATCTGAGCGACCCTGGGCGCGGGCCCGTGTGGGAGGAGGCGATCATCCACTCACCGGCTCACGTCACGTTTGTCGGGCTTTCCGCTACGGTGAGCAATGCCGATGAGCTGCGCCGGTGGATCGAGCGTGTCCACGGGCCGATGTCGCTGGTCTTCCACACCGAGCGCTCCGTTCCCCTGGAGCACTACTTCTACCTCGACGGCACGCTGCATCTCGTGCAGGACGCCGAGGGGAGGCGCGTCGAAACGTTCCCGGACATAGGAGGCGAGGCCAAGCTGGCGCGTATGCGTAATCGCCAGCGCCGCTACAGCTATTATGATGAGGAGGACGAGGAGGGAGAGGGCATCCCTGGTCTTGGCGACGCGATGCGCACGCTCAAGAGGCGCGAGCGCGCGGATCAGGCGAGCAGAGAGAGCGAGAAAGGGAACGGCGCAGCGTCGAATGGCGCATCTCCCGCTGGCGCCAGCACGCCGGCAGTGGCGGGAGGTGGTGCGCAATCGGCGACGCCTGAGGAGGCGGAGGAGCCGAAGGAGCGTCAGGCGCCGGAGCCGGGTGAGGTGCTGACGGCGCTGCGCGAGGCGAGTCTGCTGCCGTGCATCTATTTCTTGCCGGGGCGACGGGCTGTGGAGGTGGCGGCGGAGAGCGCTAAGGGGCACCTGCTCGTCACGCCGGAGCGGCGGGCGCTGCTCCATGAGGAGGTGCAACGCTGGGTGCAGGCGCTGCCACCGGAGGATCAGAAGCTCGATCAGGTGCAGCGGCTGGCGACGCTGCTGCCACGTGGGCTGGCGTTCCACCATGCCGGGTTGCTGCCGGGGCTGAAGGTGATGGTCGAATCGCTGTTCCAGCGAGGCGAGCTACGGGCGGTCTTTGCGACGGACACGCTGGCGCTGGGGATTAACATGCCCGCGCGCAGTGTCGTGCTGGGCAGCATGAGCAAATTCGACGGTGTGCAGATGCGACTGCTGACGCCGAATGAATATCAGCAGCTTACGGGGCGGGCCGGGCGGCGCGGGATGGATGCCAAGGGCGCGGCCATCCTGCTGTACTCGCCGTGGGATCCGTTCGAGCCGTCGTTTGCGGCGTTGACGGCGCCGCTGCTGCCGGTTACCAGCGCGTTCACCGTGCGCTATAACACAGTGCTCAATTTGTGGCGTCCGGGCGATATCGAACGGCTGCGGACGGCGGTTGCCGCCAGCCTGCGCGAGTTTCAGCGGCGGGGCGGCGGTTTTCGAGAGCGAAGGGTCGAGGTGGATGTCGCACCGGAAGGACGCAACCGGGCAAAGGCACGCCGGCGTGAGGAACGCGACTATCAGCTTAGTCGCGCGGCCGCCGCAGAGCTGTATGGCACGGTAGATGTGCTGCGGGCGTTGGGCTACATCGATAACAAGAGCGACGAGCTGACGGTGAAGGGGCGGCTGCTGCGGGCGCTGTTCCACCCGGCGGGTATCGTGATCACCGAGCTATTGGTCAATGGCGCGCTGGAGGGATTGGGCGCGCCTGAGCTGGCCGAGGCGCTGAGCTGGTTTACCTTTGACGACGACCGCTCGCTGCGTAACTTCAATACTCTGTCTCAGCGACTGATCCAGCTACGCCGGGAGATTACGACGGTGCAGCGGCGGGTGATAGAGAAGGAGTCGGAGGAGGGACTGGCGCTCAGCCCGATGATCGTCGAGGGGTTCCACGGGGTCGCGCTCAACTGGCATCGGGGCTTCTCGCTTGGTGGACTGGTTCGGCGCATCGAGCTCGCCGAGGGCGATCTGCTCGTCATTCTCAACCAGACCATCGATCTGTTGCAGCAGGTGCAGGGGGCGGTCGGGCAGGCGCTCGACGCGGAGGATCTGTGGCGGGCGGCAGGAGAGGAGACGCGCTACGGGCGCTATCTCGCCGAGGTGCGCGCCCGGCTGGCACGGCTGCGTCCGTTGCTTGACGTCGCGTGGCGCGGCATGATGCGCGGCAGCGTCGCCCAGAGCCGCGCGGTTCCTTCGATGGCGACGCCTGCCACTCCAGGTGCGACCCTGCCATCGGATATGGCTGAAGAGCCCGCGCCGCTGCTCATGGCTGAGGACGAGGATTCCGAGGAGGTGCGCATGGACCGCAACGAGGCCGGGCCGGAGATAGTGGAGCCTGTCGATCCGGGCGCGCCGGGGGAATGAGGCGCCGCAGACTGTGCGGCATGCTGCTCACCGCTACCCCTTGTGAGCCCAGCGCTGCATGGAGGAGGTGGCACCGTTCGTCTATCGCCCGCTGGTGAATGGCTCAGCGGCGTGAACGTTGATGCGAATCTCTGGATAGAGACGGTCGAGCACGTGCAGCAGCGCGGCGCGTGTGCAAGCGGCATCGCCGCAGAGATTGATGCGGAAGCCGGACCACGCATCACTCTCGTGAAAGAAGTGCGATGACATCATGACGTGTACGCCTTCGTGTCGTGCCAACTCTATGGGATCTACTCTGTGTTCGTGAGCGTGTGGGAGAGCGGCCAGCAGATGCGGGCCGGAGTCTATAGGCGAGCAGAGCAACCCGTATTGGTCGAGGTCGGGCTGGATGCGACCGAGGTTCGCGCGCAATTGTGCCACAACCTGCGCCCGCCAGGCTTGAAACGGGCCGTGCTGGCGCATGCGCGCTTCGGCTTCCCAGTCGTTCCATGCATCGAGGTAGGCTAGCGCGACGAACTCGGCATTCCCTGGAGCAGAGCCGACGAGCACATCCGCGAGGCGCTCGATGCTGCGTAGCACGGTTGATGGGCCAAAGAGCAGGCTCGTCTTGAGTCCATTGGTGAAGAAGACTTTGCTGGGCGAGCGCAGGACCAGCGTGCGCTCTGGAAAGCTGGCGCTGTACCAGGGCGACGGGTCATGCCAGTGTAGGCCCAGGCGGCTCTCGTCCAGCAATACCCAGGTTTCTCGCGGCAGTGCGGCAAATAGACTGCTGAGCGATTCGGGTGGATGCTGGACGCCGAGGGAGTAGGCTGGATTGGTGAGCAGCAACGCCGAGTGCGGAACGCGGAGCTCGCTCAGCAGGCGATCGAGATCGAGTGTGCCGGTGAGATACTCCGCCGCAGGCACCAGCACAGCGTCTATGCCAAGGAGCCGGCATGTCTCGATTGCAGCGAAGTAGACCGGCGTCGCGACCACGACGCGCCGGATGTCCTGCTCTTTGAGCGCCGCAAGCGCCAGCAGGAGTCCCTGGGTGCTGTTGTGTAGAATGCTCACGTTCTCCGGTTGCAGCGGACGCCCGTCGAAGCTCATGCTTCGTGCGAAGATCTGTGCCGCTCGCTCGCGTGCGTGGAGAAAGTCTTTTGTATAGGTATAGCGGTGTGGTCGCTCCACAATCGAGCAGAGCCGCGCCTCGAGCGTGGCGGGTGGGTGAATAGCAGCATCTTCGACATCCCAGCCGCCGAGCATCATAGGCTGCTGGCCGGTATCACGGAGATAGCCGTCCAACGCCGCCATGAGATCAGGAAACGACACCTTCGCAGGGGTACGAGGCTCACTATGAGTGTGCCTGCGCGCTGGTATATGCACCACGATTGTCTACTCCACGATCACGTTTGCTGTGTCCCATCCCGTTGCGCCGTTGGGCACGGTTCCTCGCTTTATGGGCGTCTGCACGCTGCCGGTGCCGTCGGTCGCGCGGACCAGGAGGGTATAGGAGCCGGGGGCGGTTGGGCGCCAGATCCAGCTCCAGAACACCCAGGTCTGGTCGGATAAGGGAGGGGCCAGGATCGCCTGATGCCACGTCGCACCGCCATCCGCGCTGATCTCGACAGCTTGAATGCCGCGGATCCCGGCGAAGGCAATGCCCGTGACCGTCATCTCGCCATGCGCGGCGCGTCTGGTGGGAGAATCGATGCGGCTGGTCGTCTCAAGCTGGGCGGCGCTCCATCCCTGACTCTGATAGAAGCCTTTGACTTCGACATCGGTCACCTCGATGCGCGTGACCCATTTGGCGCTCTGCTCTCCATAGCGCCCAGGGACGACGACACGCACCGGATAGCCGTGGCGGTCGGGAAGGGGCGCGCCGTTCATTTGCCACGCGAGAAGGGTGCGCGCCTGCAGTAGATCAGCGAGCGGGAGGCCGGTCTGATAGCCGTCCACGCTTGTGAACACGACATATTTTCCGTTCGGCGCGACGCCACCGCCGAGCGCGAGGAGCGTTTCCAGGGTGGTGCCGCGCCACTGGCCAGTGCTCATCAGATGCCCGCCGACGCCATTGGAGATGCACTCAAGCGTGATGGCGCGGGTCTCGGACGGCAGCGCGCGAAATTCGGCGAGTGTCCAGGTGATGGGCTTGCGTATCAGGCCGGTAAGCTGTAGCTGCCAGTGGTCCGCAATGACGGTTGGGTCAATGACATTCTTGCTGACGACGTAGAAGTTTTCTGCAGGGGTGATCGGCGAGACTAGCGACGCCGGCGTGGGAGCGCCTTCATAGGCGAGGTTCGAGCGCGCCAGGTAGCTCTGGATGAGCCGATTGGTGGCAAGTGCTCCGATGCCCACAACCGCGACCGTTGCTCCCGCCGCTTCAAGTGTCCGGCGCCGTGTGTAGCGCGGCAGCGCGGCTGAGTCTTCCGTCGAGGGCTGGCGCTCAGCGGGAGTGGGAGAGGTTGCAGTGGCCGCGGTTTGCCCCCACGCGCGGAGCAGCAGATGGGCGGAGACGAGCGAGACAGCGGCATAGACCGCGAATGTCACCAATAAGCTCAGCAGGGTGATGAGGCGGGCCTGCCCCGGAGGATTGCCAAATGGATTGGCGGCCAGCACCGGCCAGAAGAGTGCCGCCGCAACAACCTCCATGATGAGCGCTACCGCGCCGGCCACGAGCCATCCACGTTTGCCAGGGAGCCGCGATGCCCGCTGCTCTCTGACACGGGCGGCGAGAAGAAAGACTGGCGCGATCAGGACGCCGAGGACAAACTGACTGATGAGGGCAAGACCGAGTGGACCCGTCTTAGGATATGGCTGGAAGCGGATGAGCAGTGCGACGAACTGACCGGCAGACATGCGGGGCAGAATGAGCTCCCCCACCAGCTCTGGTGCAGTCGGCGCGCCCCAGAGAAGCCGCAGGGCGATCATGACCGCGATGGCAAAGAGGGAGCCTATGACTCCCGCGAGAAGGTATGTGCCGAGAACCGCAGGCGGATAGGCAGAGCGTATCCGCTGCAGCGTCTTGCGTGGTCGTGATGGATGCGGTGCGAGGAAGTCGTCCTCGGTTGTTCTATGGTCAGCCA
>DASVOW010000754.1:0-5575 GCA_036383155.1 Ktedonobacterales bacterium | reverse complement strand
GTGATGAGACTGACATGTGGCAGTGGGTGTATGCGCTAGTCGGCTTCGAGGAGCTTGCAGTCGAAGCGCACGACGCCCGCCTTGCGGTCGGTGATGGTGCGCGTCACCTCCAGCTTGACACGCCCACCGATGGGGGTGGCGAGATCGGTTATGCCGATGATGCGCGCCTCAGCATGGATCTCGGGATTGTCGAGCCGTGCGATGGTGCAGCGCACGTATGGCTGCTCGACGCCCGCAAACGTCGCCATGAGACCCGTCTCCTTGGAGACAATGGTGCCCTCGATAACCATTACGCCGCTCCTCTCACCCGCATACCCTCTGTGGCGCGCGTTGCGTGCCACGTGTCGAGAGCATGATAGGCGCGGAGCGGCGCGGTTGTCAACGGAAGTTGTGAACGCTAGTTGTGGCTGTCGTCGAGCTTTACGGTGGGTGAATCGACGACATGCTCGGCGACGAACCAGGTCTGTAACTCGTTGGTGCGGGTCACATCAGAGACCAGCAGATCGTTGGTTCCAAGGTCGCCATTGTCGTCGGCGCGCTTCGCCAACTGGCGCGACTCCACCAGCACGAGCTCGTGCGCCTTGAGCAGCCGGTCGATCATCGTCGGCACTTCTTCGACTCCGGCGGGTGGGCGCTCTATGGTGGTCGCCTCGGCTACATCGTGCGGCATGCCAACAGCGACGCCGCCAAGCAGTTGCACGCGCTCGGCGATCAAGTCGACTAGCTCCAGTTGCTCATCAGCGTGCTTGTCGAAGAGCAAGTGGAGCTGATAGAACGTGTGGCCGGAGACCTGCCAGTGACACTTCTTGTACAGGCTGTAAAGTGTAATCGTATCGGCGAGCAGCTTGTTGAGCGCCATGGCGTTTTCCTGGCGCACCTCAGCGGACAGGCCGATGGGCATGTGACGCACGGTATCGGGTGTCTGGATCACGCGCCCTCGTTGGTTGAGCAGGGGTTGCGCCTCGGCTGAGGCGTCACGCACACCTCTTGTGCTCTGCTGCTGGCTACTGGGACGATGCGCTGTGCCGGATGACATAGGGGAAGCATCCTTTCCAAAAAGTGAACGGCCACCAGATCGGTGGCCGTTCGCATCGCGTTCGACATGTGTAGAGTGAGTACCACCACCTGCGCATCGTTGCAGGGGACATGCCACGATGCCAAACGTCCTCCTGTTGTACCATCTCTACATGCGCCAAGGTACAGGCTGTGGCACGCCGCGCCAGACGAGCGCGCAGATTGAGCAGTTCTACCAGTTGCCGCCCTCTGGTGGCAGGAACCAGGGGTTATCAGACGTCTGCATTGGTCGCTCACCGCTCTGGTTGGGTTGTTGATTGGGCGGCTGTGCGGGCGAGAGTGAGGGCCAGCCTTCGGGGAAGCCTCCCGGCTGGGGCGCCTGCCCTGGCAACGGAGCGGTCGGAGGAGGGAAACTGCTCTGACCGCCGGGGCCTGAGGGCGTAAACCCAGGTGGTGGCAACGGCGCCTGTGGACGCTGCTGTGGGGGGAGGGCATGTTGCTGCTGGGCGGAATGGCCGCCTCTACCGATCTGCTGGCTCCGCGTGACGACGCGATCGATGAGGAGATCAATCACCGTGTTAGCGCGCGCAGGCCAGAGAGGATAGCGGCCGGCGTTCACCTCGTCGAGCGCGGTCGCCAGACGTTGCGCTTCCTCCTCGGTGCGGCGGAGCTGATATTCGGACTGTCCCTGGCGCTGGAGGCGCTGCAAGAGGTTATTCAACGACTGACCGACACTCCACAACACGTTGCCGCGATCCAAAGCGGCGCGCGTGCTGAAGTCGCCGTTGGCGACACGCGTATGCACTTCAAGTAGGTGCTGGGCCGCAGTCTCGATCTGGCGCTTGTTTTCCAACTCACGCCGCTCAAGCTCGGCGAGCTCCTCGGCGCGGTCGGCGCGAGTGATGGCAAAATCTACCGAACGCGCGCCAAGCCAGCCAAAGAAGCCCGCAAAGAACGCGAGCGCAACGTGGCGGTTGATCATGCCCCACCAGGTGAATGACTGTGTCCAAAAGACGATAGTATCGAACTTGACAGCACTCCCGAATTGAGGAGAAGAGGCAGTAATGAGCTCATGAGGCTGAATCGCAAAATCTATAGCAATAAAGGCAATGGCGAAGAAGGCGAAGAACCAGGGGGCACGCCGATTGCCTGTGAGCGAGGAGAGGAAGATGGGCAGGACAAACAAATCATAGGCAGGGAAAAGGATGGTATTGAGCTCGGACCCGAGAATAGCTGCTATCGTCACCAGCATCATAAGCGACGGGATGAGATAAGCAGCGGCGCGGGTCCTGCCGGTGCGATTCAGAATAGCAGCGATCAGCAGCCCCACAGCCATAATGCCAACGGCCTGCGCGGTGGCAGGGTCTGCGAGGCTGTTGGACACGAGGGCGATGAGGAAGACAAATACCGCGATGATGCTGAAACTCGTCAGCTCCGCTTTACGCAGACGCTCGCGCTCGGTGATTGTAAGGACATGAGTTGGAATAGGAGGCGAGGTCAGATTGAGCCACCACCCAACGATTCCACGGCGCTCGGATAGACTAGAGGCTCGCGGCTCGCCCTGGTGCGTCGGACCACCGATATTTCTGCCTGTTATGTTATTCCTCATGTCAAAATGTCCTCTTCACCAACCTACTCGACATCGCCATCTATCAGACTATCTATCACACACAACGCACAGATCAACCAGAGTTCACTCGCTATTACTCTTTTTGAGTGGATATGCTCAACGAGGAGCATATTGTTCCTCACCCAGCGTCTATTTCCGCGCGTATCCAAAAAATAATGGCACAGCGGCGAAGAATGTGCCAGTGGCGGCAGCTGCGTTCACCTGCCCCAGCCAGGCGTCAATCTCAGGCTTCCGTTCTGGCGCCGCCGCCGCTGCCAGTCCAGCAGACTTCGATAGCTCAAGGGCAGCATCAATGATAGGCCACTCGGTAGAGCACAAGGAGTGGGCGAACACCTCAACCTTCGACCAATTGCCAACCCGATGCAGCAGACCGGAGAGTCGGCGGCCAATCAGCGCATGGGGTAAATGGTGCCGTGCCCACTTCATCACGTACATGAATGTTGCGTCGTCGTTTCCACCTTGCGCGCTAGCTGGATCCAATGCGATGGCGCCCCAATCTGGCTCGATGATCGTGAGGATGCCCCCCGGTCGCAATACTCGCCACATTTCGGCAAGACCAGCAATGGGATGCTGGAAATGCTGCACGGCGCGATCCGCACGTACACGATCAAACAGCTGATTGGGGAAGGTCAGGTGCTCAGCTTCGCCCCGAAACACCGTGGCATTCTGGTAGCCGCCGGCATCGAGCAGCTTGTTCGCATAGGCGGCCAGCTCTTGGTTGCGCTCTACTCCGATTGCATGGCCTTGTGGGCCGACCCGCGCCGAGAGGTTTTGCAGATCGGTACCATCACCGCACCCCACATCGAGGATCGTCATACCTGGCTCAAGCTCAAGTAAGTCGTAGCTCAGGTCTTTGTATCCCTGAATGGCCGAGCCTCCGTCGCGCCGCAATGCTCGCAGATACGTGACATCCGCGGATGTCGACCCCGTGAAGGCGAACTTCGTCGCCTGTGATTGCTCTGGCCGCACTGGTGTGTCCACGGCTTGCTCCTGAGGTGCATATGTAGCGCTGGCACTACGGGTGAGAGGAGAGGCAGTGCCTTCGGATGCAGCCTCTGGTAGTTGTGGCCGCACGGCGAACCGTGCTTTGGCGCTCACTCGCGCGGGGTCACGCATCAGCTGGCGGTGTGCTCGCCGCATGGCGCGAAAGAGGAGGTCTTCCATCTCATGGCGATGTTCATATCTACTCGTCCATAACCTGACCCGCTCTTCAAGATCCTTTTCGAGTGTCGCCTGGTGGATCTGATAGATCTCGGGGAAATTCTCTTCGCCTTTTTGCCCCAAGAGGCGATACCTTTTCAGTTGCTCGCTCTCTTCATTCCAGCCGGCGACATCGAGAGAATAGGCGAATCGATAGGGTGGAAGCAGATCAGGAATCGTGGCACACACCAGACTCATGAAGCCAACGCGCGGCTGGAGCCACAGCCATTCGATTTCGAGCCCGGCTGATACATGTACGATGGCTGCGGCAAGGGTATCTAATACGTCGATAAGCAGTGATTTCTTCAGGTCTTTCGGGGTCGTAAAACCGCCGATCTCCGCCACATGGCCGCCATCCAAGGCACGGCGGGCAAGAGCGTGCGGCTGCAAGCGCATGGTCGCTTCGATGAAGGTAGCACCAGAAAGCTCTAGCCGGGCGGCACCGACGAGCGTATCAGGGGGATACCAATCTTCGTTGTCAAGAGCGTAGTCTGTCGTGCGAATCACGATAGGAACAGTTCGTTCGGGAGCATATTCAGTAACCTGAAGATAAGCTTGCCCTTGAAGATATGGATCTCCAGCGTATGGACCAGAGGTGACCGTCGAGGCGAAACGTTCTAGTTGGAGCCGCCGGGCTTCTTCATATGCTGATGACCCTGGCGCGACCACCTCGGCATAGAGATGCGGAAAGGTGTTGACCCGCAAACCGACGAGGCTCTGGAGAGTGGATACATTTACTAACGCCATACGTGATGTCATCTCTCCCTTTGGAGGCGCCATATGCTCTTTATGAGCAAATGCATTACATTGACACCCATCTGCTTCATCATAAGTGGTATATAGAGCAAAGAGATAGCGAAAAGGTGGAGGATGAACGTGTAGGAGAGCCAAGAGATGGGCGCTTGTTTCCTCTCAACCTACAATGCTAAGCGTCCTTGGCAAGAGCAGCTATCTGCCCCCCACAAGTGGACGTCACCCTGTCCATCGCCCTTCCCACCATGGTCACGTTAAGCAGTGACGCAATGATACTCGTGCTACATAATGCTGTCAAGCAGCATATATATGCACGCTCGATGTAAAAATCTCACCGCTACGCTTGGCTTGTGCAGTGGTCAATAATCGAAACGTATTACATGATCGAGATCATGCCCGGATGCTCCGTATAGGATATATGGGCCGTTCTCGCGATACAATAACGCCGCACCATACCGAAGACCAGAGAGGAGTAGAGTGTGCGTAACCGCTTGGTCCGGCTCCCGCAATCCGGTTTGTCACCAATGACCGCACAGCATCTCGTGTTGCGGATGCCGCGCTGGCTGACGCGCGCGGGGGTCTGGCTACTCATCGCACTCTACATTGGCATCTGGGGCTTCAGCGGCGTCCAGAAGTTGAATATAACCGACTTCGAGGCGTTTTTCTTGCCATCGGCGCGCATCGCGCTTGCCGGCCATCCACTGCATATTTATCAGGTGCGCTTCCAGGATGTCTATCCTAATGCGAATGGTCCCCTGAGCATTGCGCCGCTCACGCTGGCGGCGGCGCTCGCCCAGGCGCTCGGCTGGCTGGACAACATGGAGCTGCGCCGCATGGTGGCGATGGGCATCTTTGCGGTGTTCCCTTTGCTGATGGCGCGTGAGGCGGTGCTCGCCGCCGACCGATTTCTTGGCACAGGACTAATGGGCTATCGGCGTCTGCTGGCGTATGCGCTCTTTGCGCTGACGCCGGAGCTGT
>DASVOW010000753.1:0-4735 GCA_036383155.1 Ktedonobacterales bacterium | reverse complement strand
AGGTACAACTATGCCAACGGCTGATCGTGAACACGACATCGAGCATTTCGACCACTGGTCCAGCACCTACGAACAGTCCTGGATGCAACGCGCCTTGTTTGATCCGGCACATCACGCAACGCTGACGCTGGCCGCAAGTGTCGTCCAGCACCCTACCAGCGTTCTCGATGTGGGCTGTGGAACAGGGAAGTTGTTACGTAAGGCCCGGGCCTACTGGCCGGACGCGCGACTAATCGGCGTCGACCCGGCTAACGGCATGATCGAGGTGGCACAACGCCTGACGCCCAACGCTACCTTCTTTACCGGCACGGCGGAGGCGTTGCCGCTGCAGGACGCCTCGGTCGACCTGGCACTCTCCACCATATCGTTCCACCACTGGCAGGATCAGGCCGCAGGCCTACGCGAGATAGTCCGGGTGCTCCGTCCTAGGGGGTATATGCTCCTGGTGGATATGTCCTTCCCCGACTGGCTGGTACGCGTGTTGCGTTTGCGGCGCGTGCATAGCCGCGCCCGCTTGCGAGCGCTCTTCCAGCAGGCGGGCTTGCAGGTCCAGACACAGCAGAAGGTTGCCTGGCGTGGATGGCTTGCCACGGTTGGAAAGAAATGAGCAGGCAAGAGCATTCCACAAAGGAGCTGGCGGCAGAGGGCGTGCTGCTGCCCACCTGGACACGTGTGCTGCCGCGACATCGTAACGTGAGTCGTGCAACACATTGCCCCCGGTGGTTTTGTCAGGCGCAGTAAGGCTTTGTCGCCGCGCATTCGCGCCAGAATGCCTTGAGCGCCGGTTTCGATCAATTGCCGCTTGCGATGGAAAGGAATTCTCCCGATGCTTACCTACCGTCATCCATCTGCTCTCCGCACCACCCCTTCCAACGCAATGCGCGACGACTGTGCCACATGCTTTCATCACATCCATAACCACTTCCGCGCCATCAAAAATCGAAATAGCGGCAAAAACGGCAATGCCGCATGCCTCCTTGCTCGCGCCTTCACGGCAATCACAACAGCCAGATCTCCTGATAAAATCAGCCTCGCCGCAGATCAGCGCGCCTCGGCAAGGATTCCGGCAATACCTCCGGCAATACCTCCGGCAATAATTCCGGCAATAATTCCGGCAATAATTCCGGCAATATCATGCCGCCATTCATCCGATAATCCCTCTGCGCTGCGCACTCCTCCCCCGATCACGAAAATCGAAATAGCGGCAAAAACGGCAAAGCCACATGCCTGCTCACCTTCGCCTCCGTCGCTCTCACCGAGCTGTGGCCTCCCAAAAATCCAGGGAATACGGCCGCAACCACGTCCCGGCAATAACTCCGGCAATACCTCCGGCAATAAATTCGGCAAAAACGGCAACGTCTCCAGTGCGACACAAGGCGAGCCCCTCACCCTCAAAAGCCAGGAAAATTCCCGCCGCACCCCCACCGGCTCCGCAGTAAAAAGAGAACTACCAGAAACATCGGCAAAATTCCGGCAATATCTCCGGCAACCCCATTGCCGCTCACTCTCGACACAGTGCCCCTTCCCCCCAAGGGAGCGGATGCGCGAGCGACGACAGGAGCGAGAAGCGACCGAAAGGGAGCGGAGCAGCTGCAGAGCGCAGCGAGGGGGGAGGAGGTTAGGTCTATCACTGCCCGCCTCACATGAGTCAAAAACGAGAAAATGCGCAACAGTCGACAAAAGCGCAGTGTCACTTCGCGCCATCTCTGCCAGTCATGCGGTACGATAGCAACATAAACAGATCGAGCGCATCTGGGAGTGTGAGAGGCACGAGCCAGTCGAGCAAAGCCCAACGCTCGGCGATTCGACCAACGGGGAGAGGAGCGCCTTCCATGGAGTTCACCGCAGAACACGACATGTTCCGCCAGAGTGTGCGGCGGTTCGTACAGGACGAGATCGATCCCCATGTAGACGAATGGGAGGAGGCTGGAGCATTCCCCGCCCACGACCTCTTCAAGAAAATGGGCGATCTCGGCTTTCTCGGCCTCACCTATCCCGAAGCCTACGGCGGCCAGGGACTCGACTTCTCCTACACCGTCGTCTTCTGCGAAGAGCTGGGCAGGGCCAATTGCTCCGGCGTGCCCATGGGCATCACCGTTCACACCGATATGTGCACGCCCGCCCTTGCTGAGCACGGCTCGCACGAGCTCAAACAGCAGTTTCTCGTGCCGAGCATTCGCGGCGACTACGTCGGCTGCGTCGCCATCAGCGAGCCCGATGCTGGCTCCGATGTCGCCAGCATCCGCACCCGCGCTGTTGCCGACGGCGACGACTGGGTCATCAACGGGCGCAAGCTCTACATCACCAACGGCACGCAGGCCGACTGGGTCTGTCTGCTCGCCCGCACCAGCGAAGATGGCGGCTACCATGGCATGTCGCTGATCGTCGTCCCGACCAGCGCGCCCGGCTTCAGCGTCAGCCGCAAGCTGCGCAAGCTTGGCAATCACTCCAGCGACACCGCCGAGCTGATCCTCGACAACGTCCGCGTGCCGCGAGCCAACACCATCGGGCCGGAGGGCATGGGCTTCATCCTCCAGATGCGGCAGTTCCAGCGCGAGCGGCTCGTCGGCTCGATCCTCGCCTACTCCTCCAGCGAAAAGATCGTCCGCGACACCATCGCCTACACCCAGCAGCGCCGCGCCTTCGGTGCTCCTCTCATCGCCAATCAGGTCATCCACTTCCGCATGGCCGAGCTGCTCACCGAGATCGAGCTCTTGCGCCAGATGTGCTACGCCTGCGCCCGCAAGCTCATCGCCGGGCACGACATCACCCGCGAAGCCTCCATGGCAAAGCTCAAGGCAGGCCGCCTCTCCCGCGAAGTTGCCGATAGCTGCCTGCAATACTACGGTGGCATGGGCTACATGGAGGAGACGCCCATCGCGCGAGCCTTCCGCGACTCGCGCCTGATCTCCATCGGCGGCGGGGCCGACGAGATCATGCTCGGCATCATCGCCAGGCTCGAAGGTATCCTGCCCGAGAAGAAACGCGAGTCCAAATGAATAGCAGAAGGCTGGGCCACTCGCAATCAGAGTCCCCAGCTCTCAAGAGAAGACGTCTTCGGCGATGTGAAACGCCGCATTTGCCGCCGGAACACCACAGTAGATCGCGCACTGCAGCAGCACCTCCTTGATCTCGTCGAGCGTGACGCCGTTGCGCATCGCACCGCGCAGATGCAGCCGCAGCTCACCCTCGCGATTGAGCGCTACCAGCATCGCGATGGTTATGAGGCTGCGCGTGCCACGTGGCAAGCCGTCACGCGTCCATATCTCGCCCCAGGCATAGCGCGTGATCAACTGCTGGAACTCTTCGTTGAACGGCGTCAGCGTGGCGAGCGTCCGGTCGACGTGCTCGTCGCCCAGCACCTCGCGGCGCACCCGCATACCCTCGGCATAGCGATCATGCTCATTCATCGTCCGACTCTCCTAGGAGAAAGCGTAGCACGGCGTCAGTAAAGGAGCCTGCCGCCTCGATATTCGATAGATGCGCTGCCGCCGCCAGCTCCAGATACGCCGCCCCTGGAATCGACGATGCCAGGAAACGGCCGTCCGCGGGCGGCGTCGACACATCCAACTCGCCGGCGATCACCAGCGTCTTGGCCCGAATGCCTGGCAGAATGGCGCGCTGATCCATATCGCGTATCGCCTCGCAGCAAGCAATGTAGCCCTCTGCGGATGTATTCGCCAGGCTCTGCCCCATGTGGCCGATCACCTCAGGTGACCTATTCATAAAAGCGGGGGTGAACCAGCGTTCCAGCGCCGCCGAGACGATTGCGGGCATGCCACCCGCGCGTATGGCTTCGATGCGTGCGTCCCACAGCTCGGGAGGGCCGAGCCGCGCCGCCGTGTTGCAGAGCACCAGGCGATCCACGCGATCGGGCGCATTGGCCGCCAGCCACATGCCGACCATGCCGCCCATCGAAAGGCCGCAGAAGTGAGCCCGCCTGATTCCCAGGGCGTCGTAGAGGTCGAGCACATCCTGGCCCAGGTCTTCGATGGTGTAAGGCCCAGGCGGCACGGCACTTCTGCCATGCCCACGGCTGTCATAGCGCAACACGCGAAAGTCCCGAGTAAATGCTGGGAGTTGCGGCTCCCACATCGAGTGATCGGTTCCTAGTGAATGCGATAGCACCAGCAGCGGCCCATCGAGTGAGCCATCATAGCGATAGAAGAAATCGCCGGAGGGTAGCGTAACGTATGGCATGATATTCCTCTCGCACAGGCAGGATGACAGATCGAAGGGCATACCCGGCGCTCAGCGACGAAACTCGCGATGGCGCCTACACTAGGCGCGAGCGCTAACCGTTCAGGATGCGCTCAACCAATTGTTCCGACAGCCCAATAGCGCCGCGCGGATCGAACAGCCGGTCCAAATCATCGGGCGAGAGGTGCGCCGTAACCGCTTCGTCGTCTGAGAGCACGTCGCGGAGGTGGCGTTCCTGGCTCGCCGCCCGCAGAGTGGCGGCCCGGACCAGCTCATGGGCGCGCTGTCGCCCAACATGCCGGGCCAGCGCCATGGACACAGCCTCGGCGAAAATGAGGCCGCGCGTGATGTCCAGATTCGCGCGCATGCGCCCCACGTCTACCTCCAGGCCCTCGGCGACCTGCACCATCTGGCGCAGCGCACCCGCTGTCAACAGGAAGATGTCGGGCAACGTCTCCCATTCCGCCTGCCAGCCGCCCAGGCCGCGCTCGTGCTCTTGCGTCATCGAGCTCAGCATCGTGGCGACCAGGCCGGG
>DASVOW010000752.1:0-5008 GCA_036383155.1 Ktedonobacterales bacterium | reverse complement strand
TCAGCCTGCACATCTCCCTCCGTAACGTTCCGGTAACGACCATGTGATACCCTGCATACGATAATTGTCCTTGATGCGAGGAGTTGTGTGATGCGACAGTCGGTAAGCCCGCCTACCACTATTCCAGACGGCGTACCCTCTTCCGGCGCTGCCGATACACAATTGCGTGGGCGATGGCTCATCGCTGCCCGCCTCACCTGGGTCGCCGTCGCCGTAACCGTCGTCGCGCTCAACATCCTCGCTCTCCCCGGCACCTACCCGCTACCTATGCCGCCCGACATCCTGCGCGATCTGCACCGCCTCGGTATCTCACCCGCGATCTTCGTCATCATCTACGTCTTGGAGAATGCTGGATACACGCTCGTCTACCTGACGATGGGTATTCTGATCTTCTGGCGGCGCTCCGACGACCGCATGGCGCTCTTCTGCTCGCTGATGCTCATCACCTTCGGCGGTGTCGCCGCGAATTCGCTCGACGATATCATCGGCGGCTCTTCGCCGCTACCGCCGCCGTTGGTCAGCTTCCCGCTGACAATTCCCCTCGTTCACCTGCTGGTGGTGGTCGGGCAGGTCTCCTTCGTCACCTTCTTCTACCTCTTTCCCTCCGGCCACTTCGTCCCGCGCTGGACCCGCTGGTGTGCGCTGCTCGTCGTGGCCTACTGGGTCACGATGGTCATCTTCCCTGCGCTCGAGAATGGTCCCGTCGGATTGCTCCTGCTCGTCTTCTTTGTCACAGCCCTCGTCGCACAGGTCTATCGCTACCGCCGCGTCTCCACCCCCACCGAGCGTGAGCAGGCCAAATGGGTTTTGTTTGGCTTTGCCGCCGCCGTGGCCATCATCGTCGTCCCAGCGCTCATTCAGCCGCTGTTACCAGCAACTATCACCGACGGGGTCAACACCTCGCCCGTGCTGCAAAACTTCGCCGGTAGCCGCTTCGAGATCGGTCTGGCGCTGGTGCCCATCTTCATCGCCATCGCTATCACCCGCTCACGCCTCTGGGCCATCGATACCCTCATCAACCGCACCCTCGTCTACGGCTCACTCACCACCATATTGGCTGCCCTCTACTTCGCCTGTGTCATCGGTGCGCAGACCGTCTCCCAACTGTTAACGCACCAGACGAAGGAGCCGTCGCCGGTGGTAATCGTTGCCTCCACACTGCTGATCGCCGCGCTCTTCCAGCCTTCCCGCCGCCGTATCCAGGACACCATTGACCGCCGCTTCTACCGCCGCAAATACGACGCCGCCCGAACCGTCGCCGCCTTTAGCGCCACGCTCCGCCAGGAGATCGATCTCGACGACCTGCGCGTGCACCTCCTCGCCGTCGTAGACGAAACCATACAGCCTGCTCACATCTCGCTCTGGCTGCGTCCCTCTGACCGCAACGACCGCCCGCGCACTGTCCAATAGTGCCGCCGCCAACAGCTCTCGCCCAATCAAAGCAAGCGATATCCATCTATGAGATTGCCTCACTCCCCCACGTCGCGCTACGATGTCAGTATGCCCACACCAATCCGCCAGCACATGGAGCCAGCAGCATGAGTGCATCGCCTCCGCCGAACACCAACCGACCCTGGTGGAGCCAGCGGTTTATCGCCCTCCACACGCGTCTCTACCGCGCCACCGGCGGACGCATCGGCCACCGGCTCGGCCCGCAGCGCACCCTCCTGCTCACCACCACCGGGCGCAAATCCAGCCTCCCCCGCACTCTGCCCCTCGCCTACTTCCATGTTGGCGACACGCTGATCATCGTCGCCTCCAACTGGGGCAACGATCATCCTCCCGCCTGGTATTTTAACATCCTTGCTCATCCCTGCGTCCACATCCAGCTCAAAGGCGACACCTTTGACGCCACCGCCACCACAGCTACACCCGAAGAGCGCGCCCGCCTCTGGCCGCAAGTCGTCGCCCAAAATCCCGTCTACGCCCGCTATCAAGCTGGCGCCACGCGCGAGATTCCCCTCGTCCTGCTCCACCGCACGTCATCCGCATCCTAGTCGCTCTGTTTCGGCTTTTCTTTCCCCAACGTTCATTCCTTTCGTTGGGCTGCGCGCTGATTTATTGGACGAGGCTCCAATCATTTTTTGGTAGGCACTCTAGGCACTCTACGAGGCCTGCCACCACCACGTTGACATCATGCAACGCCATGATGCAGATGTCACGTAAGGAACTAGGAGGTTTGCTCTGGGAACTTCTCTCTGCGGACACGTATACTGGCCTACGGAATAGGCGTTCTGACTGAGATATGCACCAATGTTGGCTTCCAGAGCGCTATTGCAATGCTGGTCACAACCAGGCTCTGCCCTAGGAAGGTCCGCACTATCGGTGGTCCAAGCGAGTTTTCCGTAAAGTGTCTTGCGTGTCGGCGATGCCAAGGCGCTCGCGATATCAGTTCGGTCGAGCAGTGGCGGGGCGAAATCCTGGATCGAGCTTGCGCGGGATATATAGTGCAGTAATTCGGACGGCCAGAACATGCGAGGATTCGGCATACGAACGTGGCTCGGCGTGGCGTTCCTGTCCGCCCAATTGGGCTGGGTGATTGTTGCGCATATGATCGGCCCAGCTCGGTACTTCGTTTGGGCGCCCAATGACTACATGGTGGAGTACCGCATCCAGGTAACTATCCACGGGCAGGCGCTGACTTCCGAGCAAGTCGGCGACCGCTACCACCTCGATGCCAGCGGCCTCTATGAGTACCCAGCGCAGCATCTCGTGGATCTCGTGCAGCAATACGAGCAGACATATGGTCGGAAGGACGCCGCCAAGGTCATGCTGACGTACACGGTGGACGGTGGAAAGGAGGTCACCTGGCGATGGCCCAAACCCTAACCACCACACTGCGACATATCGTTGACCCGCTGATGGCACGCAGGCTAGCGCTGGCAGGCGCCCTGTACCAGCGCCTGCCCACCCTCAACCCGCTCGCGGTCAGCAGGACCGTGTTACCCCTGCCAGTGCTCCTGCTCGCGAAGCTCCTTACATTGGTCTGTCTTCGATCTGTCTGGACATCCCTGCCCGCACCATTTCTACCATTCGTACCGCTCTTCGACCAACTAGGCGCTCCTGACCTGGTGCAGCGCGCATTTCAGGTCGTGTTCCTCGTCGCGGCGGTGGCGCTGTTGATAAACCAGTCCGTCCGCACTGCGTGCTTGACGCTGGGCGCGGTGGTCTTGCTTGCGTTGTTCTCCCACCGGGGATTGTATGCGAATAACATATTCTTCGCCGGATGCCTACTCTTGCTCGCCGGCCTAACGGTACCGGGGCGAAGGCCACGGCTGTTGCAGCTGCAGGTGGCGCTGTTATACTTCGGCGCGGGCTTCAATAAACTGCTCGATGTGGATTGGCGATCCGGCCAATTCTTCGCCTACTGGATGGAGCGCATCCCAGACTACTGGCGCCAAAGCCTACTCCATGGCATGCCCCATGCCCTGCTCCTCCATGTCAGTGCGTGGCTGCCGTCAGGCCTGTTGTGGCTGTTGCTCGGTTGGGGCACCCTCGTGGTGGAGTTGGGTCTAGGGGTGGGCTTTCTCGTCCGTCGGTTCAATCGCATTGCCATTGTGGTTGGCCTCTGCTTCCATACTGCGCTGCTAGTATTGACCGGCCGAACCTACGGGTTCTTCTACTGGGCGCCAATCTCCTACCTGGCGTTTGTAGAGTGGCCACCGGCGCCGTGTACCATGCTCTACGATGGCGCCAGCGGGTTCTGCAATGTTACCAGGCGCTTCTTCGAGCGCATTGACTTTGATCACATCGCGACATGGGTACCGAGCCAGTCTATTCCCCCAGCAGCGCTTCCTGTGGGCGTTACGGCGTCAGCACTGCTCGAGCGGGCATATCTCGTGGTGGCCAGGCGAGTCTACGGGGGCTTTTCCGCCTTCAAGTGGCTGTTGGCGTACCTCCCTATCACCTACTTTCTCGTGCTCGCTCTCCTGATGCTGGCAAAGGGGGACGGGGACCTGCGCCCCGTAGTTGCGGTGCTTCTGCTCCTGCTCGCCTCACCGCTCTTCACGCCAGTGGGCAATGCCGGCTACGCGCTGATCGCCCGCCATCGCCACCGGCTATCAGGCAACCGCTGCGAGCTCTCCCCAGCTTTGCGTCCCCCCGATCCCAACTCGTTCTCTCCTGATGTGTGATGCATCATCCACTCTTGTACACCTGGGCCGAAGAGATCTGGTCGGATAGGAGGGCATCGCAGAGGATGGAGCGGCTGCATGATGAGGAGCCTGACTCCCAGCCATTGAGTTGACCGACGCGGGACGTGTAGCGCTGGAGCGGCTGGTGTACCGCCAGAGCCGCGGCAATCGGATCGCCTAGAGCACCCAGGTGATGCTGGCCGCCGCGGGCGAGAACTCCGGCCGCCGCAGAGCATCGGCGAAGACAAGAGCGCCCCAGATGCCTCAAACAGTCCGGGGCGTTTCTACGTGTCCTCCAACATCCGCTACGAGCGCCGCGCGGACATCCATCAGGGCTTCCTGTCACTCAGCTGTGCCCTGTTCCGCTGGCACGTGCTCAACCGATGGCCGTTTGGTTATACGTTCTTAGGCAGTAGCAAAATAGGACCGGCGACCATAGGCGACTGCCGCACACAGCAATCCAACTATCAGCGGGAACAACGCAGTGGCGCCACCCCCACCAATCAGGGTATACACCGTCGCACATCCCATCTCAATCACCAGTGCCCAGGCAGCCACAGGCGTAAGTTGCCGCCCAATGCGCGTAAGTCCAGGCAGAATCAATCCAAGCGCTCCTGCCACCTCACAGACACCGATGAAATGGACGAACAGGCCCGGAAGGCTCAGAGGCATTTGTGCCAACATCACCTCAACTGGCACGATCAGCTTCATGCCGCCGGCAAAGAGGAAGAGAAATGCTAACACTCCCTGAATCGTCCAGAGCGCTGCTGCTATCATGCGTCGAGATACTAGGGACCTGCCGCCCGCGTTCACCTTCCGGCTGCTTACCTGTACGCTCATGGTCAGTCTCCTCTATCATCTGTAGATGACTTGCA
>DASVOW010000751.1:0-5692 GCA_036383155.1 Ktedonobacterales bacterium | reverse complement strand
AGCGCCGAGGCGTTGAGGCTGGTGGGGATGATCTCGCCGGAGGCGCTGCGGGGATTCAAGACGACATTACGGGTGACGCCGCGCTGGTCGGTGCGCATGGATGCGGCGGCGTGCGCCTGTGCGTCACCTGTCGCTTGCGAGCCTTCCTCGCGCTCGACGACCTCGCGCAGAGCGGCCAGGAATTCACGCGTCTCTTCGGGCGAGATGATGCGCGAGAGCGACTGCTCGATCAACTCGTCGGTACGGAAGCCGAGCAACTGCGAGACGGCATCGTTGGCGAGGGTGATCTTGCCCTCGAGGTCGGAGACGAAGACCGGGTCCGGCGCGTTCTTGATCAGACTCTCGGCGTAGGCGCGGGCGCGGTCGAGCTCGCGCATGTCGCGCAGGATGCCGATGGCGCCGATCACCTTGCCGTCGGCGTCACGCAGCGCCGAGGCGTTGAGGCTGGTGGGAATGATCTCGCCGGAGGCGCTGCGTGGGTTGAGGCGGGCGTTGCGGATCACGCCGCGCTCGATCACTTCGCGCAGGGCGGCGGTGAATTCACGCGTCTCTTCGGGCGAGATGAAGCGCGAGAGTGACTGCTCGACAACCTCATCAGGCCGGAAGCCAAGCAATTGCGAGACGGCGTCATTGGCCTGCAGGATCTTGCCTTCCAGATCGGAGACGAAGAGCGGGTCGGGCGCATTGGCGATGATGCTGTCGGCGTTGAGCGTGCTGTGCGGCGCGGTGCCAGGGATATTGGCGCGAGCACTGGTGTGCGTCATCGTCGTAGCGGCAAGAGGCAATTTCGTATCGGCCATCTTCTATCTCCTCTGGGCAGCCCGTGCAGTGATGGATGTAGTGCGGGTGTCGCGTCTCTATGAGCGAGCAGGCGAGAGCGCATCATGCCTCGCCGCTACAGTCGTCTTGTTCTCAGCAATTCATGTACCGAAATTTGCAGTACATTTGGGCATAAGGCGGTAGACTCCGTATATATTCTGCGCATGCACACGCACCTATGTAAAGCTGATAGCGTGACTAGCGGTGTTTCCTAGCAAACCAGGCAATCATCAGGAGCGCGCTGATGAAGTAGAAGGGTGCGGCGGCCATGAAGGGAAGTCGCAAACTGACGCTGGCAATGACACCGCCAAGGCCAGCGCCCAGCGCCCAGGCGACCTGGAAGGCGACGTTGTAGACGCTGCTGGCGACGACGCGCTTCTCTTCAGGCACCGATTCCATAAGGAAGGTCTGGAGCGGTGGGCCGGTGATGGTCTGAAAGAATCCGCGTAACAGATAGGCTGCCGAAGCGATGCCAACGAGCGGGATGCCGCCGATTGCCAGCAGGCATGGCAGCGAGCAGAACTGCACGACGACGGAGGTGCGCACCTTGCCGTAGCGGTCGGCGAGTGGGGCGGCGAGCAGAGATGCGAGCGCGGCGACGAGAGACAGCGCCGCACTGAGCGCACCGAAGTAGGCCGACGTGGTGTGAAGGTAGTTGACGAAGTAGAGACTGACGTAGGGAAACCAGAGACCGGCGCCGAAGCCGTTGAGCGCCTGAGTCAGCGAGAAGCGCCCGATGATGCCGGTGGCAGTGGTGCGGACGGTGGGCCATTGCGCTATGAGCCATTTGCGCCAGGGGAGCAACTGTGACGGCTCGGTCGCCGCCGCAGGGTTCTCGGTAAAGGTGGCATCTGGGGATGGAACGGCTCCGGTTGCGGGATTCATTCCCTCGTCGCCATCTGAGGACGGCAGCGGCGCGTGGCGCTCGTCGCGCATGAGGAGCACGGGGATGAATGCGGGGACGGCGAGGATGCCCGTCACCAGCAGCGACAACTGATAAGCGCGGGCCTGGTGCTGGTCTGGCACGAGTAGGGGGCTCAAGGTGACGAGCAGGGTGGAGGAGCGGACGCTGGCCTGCTCGAACCACTGGGGCAGGAAGCCACCAAGGAGACTGCCGCCGATGGTGGCGAGGATGTTGAGAGCATTGTTGAGGCCGAAAAGAGCGGTGCGCTCGTGCGGCGTGCTGTAGGCGGTGAGCAGCGGCGTGTTAATGACGAAGATGATGGCGACCGAGGCGCCGATGCCGATGGTGGTGAGGATCATGACGGGCGGGGTGGGAAAGAGAAGCTGCAGGGCAACGGAGAAACCGCCAATCATGTCAGACCAGAGCAGCATCGTGCGCCAGCCGAAGCGCCCGACGAGCGGATTGGCAGGGATGATGCCGAGGGCGCCGCCGATGGTGCCAAGCACGACCAGCGCGCCGATGAAGCTGGGTTGGTAGCCGAGGGCGGAGAGGTAAAGGGTATAGAGAACGCCCAGCGCCCCCGCGCTCGCCGCCTGCATGGTGTTGGAGAGCAGGTAGAGCCGGGCGTTGCGCCCGAGCGAGCGAAAGCGCTTGTAGGTATCGGCAATCATAGTATTGAGTGTATATCAGCGCCGCAAGCACATGCTAGCCAGCACTGCCGGCCAGGGGAGTCGTACCGTTGTGACCGCCGTCACGGTTGCCTTGAGGGCGACGGGCGTCGCGACGCTCGACGGCGAAGCCACCTGGGCGCGCTGGTGCGGCGAGATCGCGCCGGCCGGCGCGGCCATACGCCTCAGGAGCGGGAAACGCACCGGGCCGGGGCGTGAAGCCATCCTCCGGGCCGATGGTTGTTTCGTCGGCAGACATCTCCTGGAGGTCGGCAGCGGCCTGGATGGCGGATTCCTCGCGGACGCGCTCGGCTGCGTCTCTGCCAAAGAGCAAGACGCGCAACCCCGTCTGGATCGCCTGGCGACGTCCATAGAACTCGGCGACGCCCTGCACGACTTTGTCACTGCTCTCCTCGGCGACACGCATGGCGTCGATGATGCGCGGGGCGTTCTGGTCGACGATGGGGATGACGCGCTGGCGGATCCAGTACACGCCGTAGGCAATACCTACCGCCAGCGCGGCGGCGATCAGCAGAGCGATGCTGAGCTCGATGACCAGGACGGTGCCGGCGATCTGCCCAAGCGTATGCAGCCAGGCTGGGGATTCGCTAGCGATTACCATTGAGCTCCCCCCTTGCCGCCATCTCGCGCTCGATCTCGACGCGGCGTTTCTGGCGCTGCTCGGATCGCTTGACGGCCTGGCCGCGTCCCAGCACGACGGAGGCGACCTGTCCAGCACCGGCGATGATACCAGCGGTGCGCACGGCAGGGTCGACGCCGAAGGCGGTGGCAGTCTTGGCGGCCTCGCGGGCGGCGTTGGTGGTCGTCTGCAGCGAGTTGAGCACGGGCATGATCTCGTTCTTGACGTCAACGACGGTGCGCGTGAGCCGGAGCACGGCGTAGACCAGCGCGCCGAGCAGCACGCCACTCAGCAGCGCCGCGAAGACGAGCACGATGTCGAGCACGACCGGCCACCAGCCGAGGATGGTAGCCACGAAGAAGAAGACGACGACGAGCACCGCCGCCAAGATCCCACCAAAGATGACGGGGCGAGGTATGTTTTCCATTGCCCTCAGATCCTTTCCCTTTTGCGCAGGTTCGCGGGCTTCACACCTGCGCTGCGCGCGGGAGCCAGCGCCAGCGCAACAGGCGCGTGTAGACGGCGTATACGATACGAGCAGTGGTAATCGTGAGTAGCATCCGTGATGCTTGCTCGCGTGGCTATCACCGGCTGCCTTATCTCTGCATTGGGATAGCGTGCGCACGAAATGTGCCAGTGAGCATGGGATGGGCTTTCGAGGCGCCCTGCGTCACGCGCTATCTCTCTCATTATAGAGCGTGCGGGCAGGAGGAATGGTTGCGCGGGCGGGGATTTGAGGGAGACCACATAAGAATGACGGGAGCACGCTTAGCGCGTGCTCCCGCTGTGCTGCGATGGATGGGCGACTTACCAGCCGCGGGCGGGGCCACCGCTTGGGCCACTCCAGTTCGGGTTCCAGTTGGGGTTGCTGTTGAAGGCGCCCTGGCCGCCGTCGTCGAAGACCTGGGAGGGCGCATTGGCGTTCCATGGGCCGCGAGGGGCGCGAGGGGCAGCGGCTTGCCAGTGTTGCTGCTGCATCTGCTGGCCTTGTGGCATGCCGCCAGGAACGGGCATGCCGGGTCCGCCCATCTGGCGCTGATGTTGACCTGGCGCGACTGGCTGCATCGCCAGACGGTCGGAGCGCGCACCGCGCATGGGGGCAGGCCCAACGGGCACGAGCGCGTTGGATTGTCCGTTGTAGGCTATCTGGCTGGCCTGGGCCATCTGCCTGAAATCGTCCTGATCTTGCATGTCATCTGGAGCAGTCTCGGAGATGCGGCGGCGACCACCGACCACTTGCTGCAGGTTGCCGACGACGCGGTCTAGCTGGTCGGCGCTCTGCGTAGCGGCGGTGGCACCAGCTACGAGCTGATCGGTCACCTGCATAGTGACGTTAATGGCCTTGCCCATGCGCTCGCCAGCAGCTTGCTGGCGACGGGCAGCTTCGTCGATGTAGCGGGCCAACTCAAGCAGGTGCTGCACGGTGCGGCGGGCTTGCTCCTCAGTAAGGCGATCCCAATATTCGCTGAACCAGTTGCTGGCGTCGATGATGCGGCGCGCCGCCTGATTCATCGCGTCGGAGAGGTAGCGCACACTATCGAGGCCGGTGCGGCAGGCATCCACCACCCACTGCTGCTCGCCAGCGGAGTTTTGCTGGCGTGAGGCGAGGCTCTTCAGGGCGAGGGCAGCGCCTTCCAGGTTACCACTGGCCCGCTGGACTGGCTGCGCAAGGCCACGACCGAGCACGAGACCGAAGAGGATAGCGAGAATGGCGATGACGCCCGCGCTGAGCAGCGAGACACGCACCTGGCTATCGGCAACAGCCGTCACCGTCGAGAGGGGGCTGAGCACGAAGTATGTCCAGGGGGCGCTCTGTAGGTGGACACGCACGAACTCGTAATCCGTGCCGCTGCCGGGAGTGGCGGGACTCTGGAAAGAGTCTACGGCGGTGGTCGAGGAGAAGGAGGTGGCGACACCGGGCAGATTTTTCTGCGGGATGGGATCTTTGGAGCCAAAGCGCTGCTCGCTGGAAATGAGCTGCTGAGTGGCGGGGTCGAGCGGCTTGATGGCGGTGAACAGGTTATCGGGGTTGGCGTCGGCGATGCGGACACCGTTTTCGTCGGCAAGGAAGGCAGAACTGCCGGAGCCGTTGGCCCCTGCCTCGCCTTTAACGATATTCCAGATGTAGTCGAGATTGAGCGCCGCGCGCAGGAAGCCGACGACCACCTTGTTCGGGCCAACTGGCAACGCTACAGGCGTATAGAGCTGCACAAAGGCGTGCTTTTTCTGGCTGTCGGTGTAGACGGCGGATATCCATTGCTTGTTTTGCGCCACCACCGCCAGATCTTCCTTGGGGACAGTCGAGTTGGAGGTCGGGGCGCAGGTCTCGTTCGCGGATGTCAGCAGCTGGTCGCCACGAGCATCGTAGAGGCCCCAGACGGTGTAGTTGGGGTCGCGAGCGATGCCAACACGCACGGCGCGGCAGTTCGAGCCTTTATAGAAGTCCACCTGGGTAGGCTCATCACATTTGAGCGCGATATTGAGCTGTGCCGCAGCGGATGGCGGCATGGCAGGTAGCGCGACGCAGCCCAGGAGCGCGGGCGTCGTCGGCAGGGTGGCGAGCGCCACACCATCTGCGGCACGCTCGCGCAGGTAGGTGTTGATCAGGTCTACTTTGGCTTTGGCGTCGGTGGTGAGCGCAGAGCGTCCATTCTCAACCAG
>DASVOW010000750.1:0-5806 GCA_036383155.1 Ktedonobacterales bacterium | reverse complement strand
CCGAAGAGCTGCTTGGCGCGCTCGATGGCCAGCATCTCGGCCTGATCCACAAACTCACAGCCAGCATAGTAGCGCTTGCCCGGTAGGCCCTCAGCGTATTTATTGGTCATCATATTCGCCATCGTCTCGGCGACGGCGGTGCTGACGTAGTTCTCCGAGGCGATAAGCTCGATGCCCTCGAATTGCCGCCGCTCTTCGCGCTTGATGATCTCGGCGATCTCGGGATCGGTGGCTTCCAGGTGACGCATCTCCATGGTTCTTCGCTCCAGTCCGGGGTCCCGCCACAGCGACGAGCAGAGTGCAAAAGCGAAGCTGACACCGGCGGCGGGAAGGTCGGTACACACACGCCAGACGACAAGCGCCTCGTGGTGGCTTGCCATGATAGCGCGTCGTGGTGGACTTTAGTATATCACCGCTGCACAGGCGAGGCTGTGTAGTCGTTGATGTGACCCGATCTTACGATTACGAGGGTAGAGGGAACACGAAACCCGCAGGGATTGGTCTGGAGATGAGGAAGAAGACGAACAGGAAATAGAGCAGGAAACCGATGATCCCGAGACCGAGCATGACGTAGCCAAGGATGAGGCCAGCGATGGCGAACCCTCTCCCCTCGACGAAGCCGCCGGAGGAGCGGATCTGCCCAAGGGAGAGATGCCCGCAGATCACCGCGGCGATCCCGAGATAGGGGAACGCGAAGAGGGTCAGCAGCCCACAGATGAAGCTCGCGATTGCAAGCGCGCTCGTCGTAGGAGCTACCGGCGTAGGATAGTATGGGTACGCTGGATAGGGAGCATAGGGATTCGGGCTATATGGGGTGTAGGTTAGATAGGGTGGATATGCCGTATAGACGGGGTAACCATAGGGGAAGGGCTGATACGCAGCGGAAGACTCAACTGTCTGTTGAGCTCCGGCTGCTGGCTCGGCGGCAGGCATTCCCACTTGCGTGGGGGAGGCCGCTTTAGGATGTTCTTCACCTGCGGGTTGACTGGTTTGTCCTGATTGCCCGGGCTCTGACGCCATACATGGCCGCCTTCCATGACTATGCTGCACTGGTTGGACAGAATAACAGTTGAGGCGCCTGACCCATGCTCCCCAGAAGCATGAGCCATACGCCTCCTATCGTACACCAGGTATGCAAGCCAGGCTGCGATACCACAGGGCTCAATTTGTTGGCTGTGAGCTCATCACGCCAATGATGACGACCAGCATGATAAACAGGATCACCAGTACAAAGAGTGCGAGATGGATGTAGCCGATGATGAGACCGGCAACTGCCATTCCATGCCCCTGCTCGGGTGAGGCCCTGAGCTGCTTGAGCGCCATATGCCCAAAGATGACGCCAAGCACCGCGCCGATGAAAGGGGCGATGACAAAACTGGCAATAGAACAGGCAAGGCTGGCGATTGCCATGCCGTTCGTCGATTGTGGCATGGGTCCCGCATAATACCCAGGATATGGTGCGCCACCATAGGCTGGATACTGTGGCGGTGCTGGCGGATAGTCTCCGGGATATTGCGGATTCTGCTGAGATGGCTGATATGGCTGATATGGCGCGTCGGGCTGCGCCGGGGTGCGCTGGCCTTGATAGGGCTCAGGTCCGCCTAGCATTGGCTCATTTGTCATTGCGATAAATCCTCCACAAGAACAACGAAGGATGAGGCTCTACAGAAACGCACAGACGGACTGCGCCTCTATCTCATGATCGTCCATCATGCAATACGCGCGAGACGACAAAAAGGTGCGAGAAACACAGACGTGGATTGTGCCAACGTGCATGGTGTGGCGCAGGTTGTCGGAAAGCTCGCGTTACGATATAATTAAATCTGGAATTACATCGCATTGCGATATATAGAACGTGGGGGAGTAACACGGGATGAGTGGCCTGGATGTCAATAAGCGGATCGCACATACGGAGAGTGAGGAGCGTGGAAATAGACGAAGGCTTGCAGCCACTCATGCCACACAGCGAGCCCATATCGGAGAGCGGCTGGGCGACTTTACTACGACATCGCGTGTGCTGCTCATGTCGCTCATTGCGATATGCATCGGCATAGTAAGTACATGTGTCGCTCTGGCGTTGTTGCGCTTAATTGGCTTGTTTACCAATTTGTTTTTCTTCCAACGCTGGGACACGTCGCTCGTCTCGCCAGCGGGCAATAGATTAGGCATCTTCGAGATACTTGTGCCGGTGCTTGGGGCGCTGATCATTGGCTTGATGGCACGTTACGGGTCTGAGCGCATCCGTGGACACGGCATCCCCGAAGCTATCGAGGCTATCTTGATCAATGGGAGCCGCGTCGAGCCGAAGGTGGCGCTACTGAAACCACTTTCTTCCGCTATCTCAATCGGATCGGGCGGTCCCTTTGGCGCAGAGGGACCGATCATCATGACAGGCGGCGCCATCGGGTCGCTGATTGCGCAGTTCTTTCATCTGACGAGCGCAGAGCGCAAGACGCTGCTCGTCGCGGGCGCCGCCGCCGGTATGTCCGCAACCTTCGCATCGCCTGTTGCGGCGACACTGCTTGCCGTCGAATTGCTGCTCTTCGAGTGGAAGCCGCGCAGCTTTATCCCGGTGGCACTGGCAAGCGCAACGGCAGGCGTTGCCCGGCGCTATATCATCGGTATGGGTCCGCTCTTTCCCACGCCGCCGCACCCTGCCTTCATTGGGCCGGGCGGCATACTGGGGTGCATGGCCGTGGGGCTGCTGGCGGGCGGGCTCTCGGCACTATTGACTGTTTTCATCTACGCTATGGAGGACTTGTTCCAGCGGCTCCCTATTCACTGGATGTGGTGGCCCGCGATCGGCGGGTTGGTCATCGGCATCGGCGGGCTGATCTTTCCTCAGGCGCTTGGCGTCGGCTATGACACCATCGGCGCACTTCTACAGGGCAATGTTGCCACGAACGTGATCCTTGGTGTGCTGCTGGTCAAATCTGTTATCTGGGCGGTCTCGCTGGGCTCCGGCACGTCTGGCGGCGTGCTGGCGCCACTACTGATGATGGGGGGCGCGCTGGGCGGCCTGGAGGCTATGGTGTTGCCGCACGAGGGCTTGGGCTTCTGGCCGCTCATCAGCATGGGGGCGATTTTGGGTGGCACGATGCGCTCACCTTTCACCGGCGTCATCTTCGCACTGGAGCTGACGCATGATGTCAACGTATTGCTGCCGTTGCTGGTCGCCGTCACCATCGCTCACGGGTTTACCACGCTCACGCTGCGCCGCTCGATTCTCACTGAGAAGGTCAGCCGCCGAGGCTACCATCTCAGCCGGGAATATGCTATTGATCCGTTGGAGATTCTGTTCGTGCGCGAGGTGGCGCGGAACACGATCATTGCACTGCCCGCAACGAGCACACGTGAGGAGCTGAGCGCCCGGTTGAGCGGAACGTCATCACGCGGGCAATACCTCTATCCGGTGGTGGATGATGCGGATCGATTGCTTGGCGTCGTTACGCGACGCGACGTACGCGAGTTCCTCGACAGTCACAACGATGGAGTGGGCGAGCGCCAATTGGGCGATGTCGTAAAGTCCGATCCCGTCATCGCCTATCCCGATGAGCCATTGCGTGTGGTGGTCTATCGGATGGCTGAGACAGGCTTTACGCGCCTGCCTGTTGTAGAGCGTGCCGATCCGCATAGGCTTGTGGGTATGATCGCGCTGGACGATCTGCTCAAAGCGCGAACGTTGAATCTCGAAGCCGAGCGACGACGTGAGCGTCTCCTTCCCCTGCGCTTGCCGGCAGCTTTCTGAGTATATTCGGCGAATAGTACGGACGGGCAAGAATCTTCCCCTCGCTATCGCTGGGGTGTACACTGTAGAGCGACGGGCGAGCGTCTCACCATGCGCAGGACTATGAGATGCGCGGTGAAGGAGCATCCTTCTTGGATGGGGAAAGGGCTAGACGGCATGCAGGCACGGCGGCTAGGCTCCTACGAGCTTATACGACGACTGGGCGAGGGAGGCATGGCTCACGTGTACCTGGCGCGAGACGTGCGTCTGGGTCGCGAGGTTGCCGTCAAGGTGCTCGACCAACGTCTGGCTGAGAGGCCGGGATTCCGCGAACGCTTCCAACGTGAGGCGCGGGTTGCCGCAGCGCTTGACCATCCACACATCGTGCCACTCTACGACTTCGGCGAATCAGGCTATGAGCTCTACCTTGTGATGCCGTATATCAGTGGCGGTAGCCTGCAAGATGTGCTGAAGCGTACGCCATTGTCGGTGAGTGAGGTGGTGACCTACGGCTCGCAGATGGCGGACGCGCTCGACTATGCACACCGGCGCAGCGTTGTCCATCGTGATGTCAAGCCGGCCAACATGCTGATTCACGCCGATGGCCGTCTCCTGCTCTCCGACTTTGGGCTTGCCAAGATTATCAGCCCCTCGGCACGCCTGGCGACAGCGCAGCGGCATCCTGATGCGGGCACGCCTGAGTATATGGCGCCAGAGCAAATCGAGGGGCGCACCGACGAACGCTCCGACATTTATGCGCTCGGCGTCGTGCTCTACTTGCTCCTGACTGGGCATCTGCCGTTCACCGGGGCAACCGCTAATATGGTGATGGAAGGACATCTCTATCGCCTGCCTGAACAACCGCGCACGCTCAATCCCGCCGTCACTCCGGCGATCCAGGCGGTGATCCTGCGTGCGCTTGCCAAGCACTCTGAGGATCGCTACCAGAAGGCGAAGGATCTGGGCGATGCGTTGTTGAGCGCACTTGTCGCTGGCGAGGCTGAGCCAATTCCGTTTACTTTGAGCGATCCGGGGACGCCGCCGATCTCGCTGCCGCAGATCGCCTCGCCCTCAGTGTCACGCGCGCCATCTCCTCGCACCGGTCCATCAGGCTTTGCATGGCCGACGCCGCAGGTCGGCAACAGACATCCCTCTGGTGGCCCAAGTGGCACCTATGGCGCGGGGCGTCCATCAAGTGGAGCGGCAGACATTCTGCCGCGCCTCGATGTGCTCGATCCACCGCCGTACGATGCAGCTCTGCTGCCTGAGCCCTTCACAGGGAGCCCACGCTCACGTGTGACGGGCGCTGCTATGCCATCGGGTGCAATGGGGCGGTCAGGAACAAGTCAGGGGACGAATAGCGCCTACCCACGCCTCTCTGCAGCGCCGGGGGGTATCTCCGGCGCACCGTTCAACTCGGCCGTGTCGCACGGGCCGATCTCCGCCTATACGGGTCCTCACGCTGTACCGGTACTGCCGCAGATCCAGCCGCCCTCAGCTGTACAGCCGCTGCCTATGCAAATGCCGCCAGAGCCAGCGCAGCCCATCCAGTTTGGGCAGAGCCAGTCGCCGCAGGCTCCGCAGTCGTATGCCTCAACATATGTCCCAAGTGCATACGTTCCCTTGCCTACGCCGCGTGCGCTGCCGCTCGCAACGTCTGGTGCACGTGGCATGCGCTTTTCCTATATCTGGATCTGGCTCGCCATCGCGGCGCTTGTCGCGCTACTCGCAATCGGGCTTATAGTACACGGCATGCACTCATAGCCCGTACAAAACGCATACACCTGGTGGCGCACATGCTACAGAACTTGCATTCGCGATCATGACGACGGTATCGTCCTGAATTCTGACCATTCCGCGTTGCAAGATCGCCAGATGCGTAATGTATGGCACCGCGTGAAGCGGCGGCAAAAAGAGAAATGGCATCGTGATGTCCCTCACGATGCCATTTCTCTTTGGTTAGTCGTCGGGCTGGCGCGTCGCCGGCTAACGCGCGTTGTTGATCACGGGGATCTTCGACACGTTCCAGCGGTTATTGGCGCTCTTGACCTCGAACTGCACCATCGAGATAGCGTCCGT
>DASVOW010000749.1:0-3551 GCA_036383155.1 Ktedonobacterales bacterium | reverse complement strand
CAAATGCTCGCTGCAACCCAGGCAGTGAATGGCGGCGCCGGGGTGCTGCACATCGTCAAGAACTACACTGGCGACGTGATGAACTTCGAGATGGCGGCCGAGCTGGCACAGGCCGAAGGGATCGAGGTGCGCAGTGTCATCATCGACGACGATGTCGCCGTGAAAGATAGCCTCTACACGGCCGGGCGCCGCGGGGTAGGTGGCACGGTGCTCGCGGAGAAGATCTGCGGCGCCGCCGCTGAAGCGCGATCATCGCTCGATCGCGTCACCGAGCTCTGCGCCAAGGTTAACGCCAATGTGCGCAGCATGGGCATGGCGCTCACTCCCTGCACCGTCCCAGCTGCCGGCAAGCCAACCTTTGAGCTCGGCGACGATGAGATGGAGATCGGCATTGGCATCCACGGCGAGCCTGGCCGCACCCGCATGAAGCTGGAGAGCGCAGCTCGGATCGTTGAGCTGCTGACCAATCCGATCCTGGAGGATCTGCCCTTCCGCTCCGGCGATCGCGTGCTCGCATTTGTGAATGGGATGGGTGGCACCCCACTCAGTGAGCTCTACATTGTCTTCAACGACCTGGCGAAGCTCCTCAAAGACCGTAACATTGCCATCGCCAGGTCACTCGTGGGCAACTATATCACGTCACTGGAAATGGCCGGATGCTCGATCACCCTGCTCCGGCTGGATGATGAGCTCGTGGAGCTCTGGGATGCGCCGGTGCTGACCCCTGGTCTACGTTGGAAAGCATAAGCGCTCTTGGCGCTGGCCGATTCGGCCTGTGGCTACGCATGGAAGCCACAGGTCGAGATTTGAGGCTCGACGTATTGGACGTCGCTCTCTTTCCTGGGCGGCGTCCCACTACCTGGCCGGGCGAAAGCAAGTGCACGCGACGGCCGGACATGGGAGGCGAAGGCGACATGGCTGCGAACCAGGAGCAGGTGCTGACATGGCTGCGACAGTCGGCGGACGTGCTGCGCGAGCAGCGCACCTACCTGACTGAGTTGGATGCGGCCATTGGTGATGCCGACCATGGCATCAACATGGATCGCGGGTTCACAGCCGTGATGGAGAAACTGGCCAATATCGGCGACGCGGATACCGCCACCATCCTCAAGACCGTCGGGATGACGCTGGTCTCTACCGTCGGTGGGGCTGCTGGACCACTCTACGGCACGGCCTTCTTGCGCGCGGGCACGGCGCTCGCTGGCAAGCCTGACCTGCAGCCTCAGGACGTGGTAGCGGCATTCACTGCCGCGATCGAGGGCATTCAAGCGCGTGGCCGTGCCCAGCGTGGCGAGAAGACCATGCTGGATGCGCTCGGTCCTGCGCTCGATGCCCTCAAGGCGGCCTTGGACAACGGCCACGATCTCACAGATGCGCTGCGCGCCGCGGCTGATGCTGCCGAGGCAGGTGCGAAGGCCACCATTCCCATGCTGGCGACGAAGGGTCGCGCCAGTTATCTCGGCGAGCGCAGCATCGGCCACCAGGACCCAGGTGCCACTTCCTCGGCACTGCTGCTACGGACTGCAGCCGGGAGGTGATGACTATGGCTGTGGGCCTGGTAATCGTATCCCATAGCGCGCGCCTCGCCGAAGGCATCGTCGAGCTTGCCGAGCAGATGGCTCGCGGCGCCGCCCGCATTATCGCAGCTGGCGGCGCCGCCGATGGCTCGCTCGGCACCTCGCTCGAGAAGGTCCAGGAGGCTGTTCAGTCCGCTGATACCGGCGACGGCGTGCTGGTCCTCATGGATCTTGGCAGTGCGGCTATGGTCGCCGAGATGTGCCTTGAGCAACTCCCACCCGAGCAGCGCGCACGGGTGATCCTGAGCAACGCCCCTGTGGTGGAAGGAGCCGTGTTGGCCGCGGTGGAGGCATCGATTGGCAGCCCGCTGGAAATGGTGGCCGAGACCGCGCAAGGCGCTGTCGGTATGTCAAAGGTCCAGGAGGGGAGGTAGTCATTGGCGACCGCCGAGAAGACCATGACGCTCACGAACCGTGTAGGCTTGCACGCCCGCCCGGCAAGTCTATTCGTGCAGACGGCCGCGCGCTTCAAGTCCCGTATCACCGTCACGGCTAATGGCAAGGCTGCCGATGCCCGTCGCATCCTCGAAGTGCTGCAGCTCGGCGCGGAGTCGGGCGCGGTACTACAGGTGCGCGCCGAAGGCGGCGATGCCGCCGAGGCGATCGATGCTCTGGAGACCCTGGTGGCTAGTCGCTTCGGCGAAGCCGAGTAGTGGCATACAGCCACGTACACCTTGCATCAGTGTGCCACCAGCTCTTTTCATCGTGCTGTTCATCGTGTGCTACACGCACGTAGCGTTCTTGAAGAGGAGGTGGTGATGCCTTCCCCATGAGCTATGCCGCCGGCGCCGAAGCCGGCGCACACATGGCTGCCTTCGGCATGCGTCGTATGGATATTCGCACGCTTTAGGAGGGTGAAGATGAAAGCTGTCGTATACAAGGGACCGTTCAAGGTCGCGGTCGAAGACGTACCCGATCCCAAGATTCAAGCTCCGACTGATGTCATCGTAAGGATCACGTCCAGCGCCATTTGCGGCTCGGACCTGCACATGTACGAAGGCCGCACCGCCGCCCAGCCAGGCATCGTGTTTGGCCACGAGAACATGGGCATCGTGGAAGATGTCGGAAATGGCGTCGTCTCCATCAAGAAGGGCGATCGCGTCGTCATGCCCTTCAACGTGGCATGTGGCTTCTGCAAGAACTGCGTCGCAGGCTACACCGGTTTCTGCCTGACGGTCAACCCCGGCTTCGCGGGCGGCGCCTATGGCTACGTGGCCATGGGGCCATACCCCGGCGGGCAGGCCCAATACCTGCGGGTGCCGTTCGCCGATTTCAACTGCCTCAAGCTGCCGCCTGGCAACGAGCACGAAGAGGACTTCATACTGCTCGCTGACATATTCCCGACGGGCTACCATGGTTGCGAGCTGGCGCAGGTGAGTCCCGGCGAAACGGTTGCCGTGTACGGCGCTGGCCCCGTCGGCCTGATGGCGGCGTACTCCGCGCTGATCCGCGGCGCCTCACGCGTCTTCATTGTGGACCGCATCCCCGAGCGGCTCGATAAAGCAAAGCAAATTGGAGCCATTCCAATCAACTTCGACCAGGGCGACCCGATCCAGCAAATCAAGGATCAGACCGACGGCGAAGGCACCGACAAAGGTGTTGACGCCGTAGGCTATCAGGCGGTAGACAGAGGCGCTCAGCATGAGCAGCCTGCATTGGTGTTGAACGCGCTCATCAACACCGTGCGTGCCACCGGTATGCTGGGCATCCCCGGTCTGTACGTCCCCTCCGATCCCGGCGCGCCGGATCCCAACGCGAAGCAAGGTCTTCTGCTCGTCGCCATCGGCAAGATGTTCGAGAAGGGCTTGCGCGCGGGCACTGGGCAGTGTAACGTGAAGCGCTACAACCGCCAGCTCCGCGACATGATCATCGCCGGGCGCGCGACGCCGAGCTTCGTCGTCTCGAATGAGCTTCCGCTGGACAAGGCGCCGGAAGCGTACGAGAAGTTCGACAAGCGTGTCGAGGGCTACACCA